>JABIFX010000107.1 GCA_018650445.1 Fidelibacterota bacterium | reverse complement strand
GCTTGACAATCATCAACAATCACCGTATACTATATATATGAGGCGGTAATCAAGCCTTCCCCGAATCGACTAAAATCACGAAAATATGAAACGATGAGAGCTCATGGCGAGCTTGCTGTATTGGTCTGTTCCAACTTCAGCTAAATAGCCACTACAAAAATCAACAATTCAACTTTTATGAATACCATAACAACTGAAGAATTTCCATTGGCTTGCTGGCTTCATAGTAACGCTGTGAGACTAACAGGCCATATTAGAGAAAATAATAAATCCACCTTTACCTTCGCTGGTGAAAACGTGGATGATTTACTAAATGAATATTACCAAGGGTCAGCTATGACAAGCGTTGCTGACTTTACAGCCAGTACCAGACAGCTTAAAGCCCTGATGTACAATGGCACAACAATACAACCACACAACAATTATGACCAATATAAGAAAGGAGCCCTTTGAGCTCACATTATCAGTAAGTACAAAAACAGCAAAATCGAAATCTGAAGCTGCAAAAATTACCGAATTCGAAACCCGCGAAAACATCCCCTTAACAACAGGCCATCTATCAGATCTGTTTACCTCTCGTCTTCAATCAACAAATATCTGGGATGGGACAAGTAGCAAAGCTAACTATACCGGAATGACCGGAAACATGTTGGATTTGGATGGTGAGATCACCATTCCGGCAATGGAACATCGCTGCAGTCCATATCACTACGTCCTTTATACCAGCACAAGTCACCAAACCGCCGGCAAAGATCGCTTTAGGATGATCCTTCCAATAGATCCCGCAAACTATGACTCGTATTCAACTGAAGACCTCCATGGCAGAGTATATGAATCCGTCATATCTCAATTTCCTGAGATTGATAAATCCTGTACTTCTCCCGCCAGCAAGTTCTTTCCTTTCTGTGGAGAAATGGAAAACTTTGAGGTCAAGGTTCATGTAGGACAGGGGTACTGGGCACCAAGTTTCTCAGCTCAATATGTCAATTTCACTGAGGTCAAAGGGACTCCTGTGATCAATCTGGACACGGTTGTTCTAGATGAAAATAAACAACCTCTGTTGATCAAGGATATCAAATCTAAAACGCGCATCTTCTGTCCGTTTTGCGATCCAGAAAAGCGAGGCAATCCTGATATTGACAATGCTGCTGTTTATCTCATAAATGGGGTGCCGCATATCTATTGCAGCAGTTGTAAGGACCATGGCCGAGGGCTGGGCAAAAAAGGCGTATATCAGCTCGAGCCGAATCAAGCATTTGAATTAGCAGTAGCCAATATGGGCGTGATCGTGTTCCGTGATATCATTACGGATAAGTATTACCTAGGTGAAATGAGCAAGGCTCAGGACAGGTACGGTTTCAATGTCATCGGTAAACATAATATTCCAAATGCACTTGCCAACCGGGATATCCCTGTGCCAGACTTGTACCCAGAAATGGAATTCTTTCCTGACTTCGCTTCAGATGATATTGTAGATCTGGAACGTGGTTTTGTGAATAAATATATCGTGCCAGATGTATTGAATAAATCTACTGAGTCAGGAGCTGGTCTAGCTGTACCCAAATACACTGGCCTACTGACCAAGCATATCTGTGGGGACGATCAAGATGTTTACGACCTGCTAATAAACCATCTGGCCTATATGGTCCAGAAGCGAATAAAAACACGAGTAGCATACCTTTTTCAAGGCACCCAAGGCACCGGGAAAGGCGTTTGGTTCAACTTTGTGTTGGCCCAGGTCTTTGGCCGGGACTATTGTGCTGATGTCCTGCAGAAAGTTTTCGTTAAGGAATTCAATTTATTCCTAGAATCCAACTTCTGCATTCTTGTCGATGAAGTTGAAGCCAACTTTAGTGAAACAAATAGTGAGATAACTCGCGTATTGAAACAAGTAATTGCCGATACTCACATCAGTGTTGAGGGTAAGGGAGTTGATATTCGAAATGGTCGAAATAATGCAAATATATTTTTTGCTACTAATAAAAGAAATGGTGTTCATATAGAACCGGGGGACAGAAGATTTATAGTTGCTCCCAGACAGGAAAAAAAGATCTATGATATGCCCTGGTGGACAGATGATGAGGCTATGATTGAGTTACTCAAGTCTGAAACTGAGGAATTTGTTGCATATCTGAAGAATTATCAAGTGGATATGTCTAAAATCAACCGTCCATTTGATAATCCAGCAAAGGAAGCTCTCATTGATCTGAGCAAGACCAATGCCGATTATTTCTTTGAGGCAGTTAAGGCAGGAAACTGGGAATGGCTATCTGAGAATATTGTTCCTGATCCAATCCCAATGAGCATATCCTGTAATATTGAGAATATACTTAGCCGGATTAAACATGAGACAAGGGTATCCCGAGATGACCTGAATGATATTTATAACAATATTCATGGGAAACAGCTATTGCCAGGTGGTTTCACTAGGCTATGTAAGCTTCATGGGCTGGCAATAAGGCAGCTATGGATCGACAATGCTAATAAAATGGGTGTAGAAGTCAGCTGGATTCTACCTGACCTGGTTGAAAGTCCTAGGTTCTAGGACTTTCCTAGGACTTTTGAAAAGCTGTAAGTTGTTTATATTACTAAACATATGAGATTTCCTAGAACTTCTAGAACTTATTTCTATATACTGTGTATATTTTTAACAAACTTATACAATGCTATTAAATACATAATGGGTTTTGAAATACCCTCTAGAACCTCTAGAAGTTCTAGGATTTTAATACAAGCATCCAAACGGGTGCATACGGACGGTTCTAAAACCGTCTATTATCCCCTCTTAACGAGCGGGACCCCTAAAACAAGAGGAAATTAATAAAATGAAATATTTTAAATTTACCATGAACCTAGATCGATATGATGGTCATGGTGAAGTTCAAAATAATAGCTCAGAAATCTTATTAGAAGATTTAACTGAAAAACAGCAAGAAAGATTGGCAGAGGTCTTTGCCTCTATCGTTGCGAAGAATAAGACCAAAATGGATAAAGTCGTGAAGGAATTACGATGAGATTTTTCAAGAAATTCAAAATGGATCATGGAGGAGTGTTATACGATGGAGACAACATCACAAACATGCCAGAGATAGAAAAACTCAAAACATCACAAAAGATGAATAAAGACAAAACAGGCCGCATATTTGCGGCCTTTACCAGAGACGAAGAACAGGCTCTGGCCCAATTAATCAGAGAAAATAAGTAATGTACTTAGAAAAAAATTACAGCCCAGGTCATATCATAAACCTGGATCACGTCGCCAGTATGAACTGGGACATCGGACTATCAGTTGAATTTATAATGGCCAACGGCCAAGCAATCACCTGGGAATATGAAAACGAAGATGATCTTTCAGAAGATCAAAATCTGCTTGCCGATGGGCTGCATAAAGCTGGCCTTTACATGTCAGTTGATAAGGACCAGGAGTAGATCATGGCATTAGTAAGATACCATTGCGCCATATGTGGGGGTAGTATTGAGGAGGGATCACAGTTCGATCCATGTGGAGTATCAATCTTCTCAAACCTCAACAAGCCTGAAAGTCAGCAATTGGAACAGATGTTTTTCACACATTACGAATGCTTTCGTGGTGCTCTTGAACCAGGGACACGAGATTACTTGAACTTTGAAGATCAGAGATAGTAATATAGGGGTCGTTTATTCGGCCCTTTCCATTTTCTAAAAAGGGGGTTTGTTAGAAGATTGGTATGATCATAAATTGGCTCTAAGCGTTTCTGAGCAACAGTTTTGTGTCGAAAGAGGCGGAATACGGTTGCCGTTTCTGTTAAAAATACGGTAGTGAGCTAAACTAAAGCCTTACAAAATGTACTTTAGTCGATGGAAAACTTTGCTTCATCAATCAATTCGAGATACGTCGATTTCGGATTCATCTCAAATGCTATCTGAGCTTCTATGAGAGCCAATCGTGGTTTTTTCTGCTCGAAATATATCCGTCCTAATGCATAGTGACTATAGTGGTTATTCTCATCCATCGCGAGAATCTTCTCACATTGCTGCTTTGCAGCTTCGAGCCAGTAAATACCATCCAACTCAGCAAGGTCAAAATAAATATTTACCAGCCAGCGTCGGGCATATATTTCTTTTGGGAAATGACTCACGAAATTCTTGATGATCGGAACATCTTCCATGTAACTCTGAACATCCCGGTCTTTCAGCCTACCTAAGAAACGGAGATAGGCATCCCAGCAAACTCTATTTTCAGGATCGAGTTTCACAGAAAGAGCATAATTTGCTAGGATCGTCTTTTCCTCAGTAGCAGTATTCTCAAGGGCGTATGCCAACATCGCATAGGCAGGACCTCTTGTTGGTTCATCTTTAATAGCCGCTTCAAGAAGTACGATCGCATCTGCAGTCCTTTTTAAATTTGCAAAGATTTGGGCTTTCCCCACCGTAGCCATATAGTTAGCTGAATCTAGCTCAAGCGCCTGGTTAAAATGAATAATAGCTTGTTTATATATGTTCTTCTCACCAAGGACTTTACCTAGACTGATATGTGCCTCAACATTGTTTGGGTCTGATTCAACAGCCATGCGAAAATATTGGTATGCACTCTCATTGTTGTCACTGAGAGAGTAGAGGTTTCCAAGATATCTATAAATTTCAGCGGGATCGGCTTCAGCATCCAAACCTCGTTTGCATTGGTTGACAGCTTCAGATAGGTTGTTGTTTTCAAAAAACAGCTGGGCCGCAAATATATATGCTTCGGTGTATTCAGGATGGGAATTCTGAATTTCAAATAGATAATTGAGGGCTTTTTGTCGCGAACCAAGGTCCGCTTCGGTTTTAGCCTTAGAAAATAAAATGTCTGGGTCTTCACTACATGAGAATAATAAAATCGAGCTAGCTAAAACCAGTACATGCCAGAGTTTATACCCCACAAGAAATCTCCTTAGACAATTTTGCTAAAAGTAGCTCTACACCGATACACAACAAGGATTACTTGGCCATGTTAAGTCCCTGTGTGGCTTGATAGTATCTGGTATATAATTGTTTTCCGACAATGAACAAAACGATTTTTTATTATTCGGTTATCCCAATAATTAATCTTGCCCAACGATTTCTAAAACGGGGACCCTACCCGTCAAATGTGAAGTACCAGGTTATTCGATCGAGAAGACTGCTTCGTTTTTGGACCGTATATGCTTTTGGCGAAATTTATTTTTATTTTTTTTTGAGAGATCTATAGGTAAAAAGAAGCACCAGAGGCACTTCTTTCTTTTCGGGCTTTAAAACGGCTCTACGGAGGTATCACCAGGATCAGAGTAATCACTTTCAGTGATCTGTCGGGTGACTTCTTCGAATTGATCCCTTGCTTGTTTCGCGAGCATTAACATTTCTTTCGAAGCTATACCATCGATTCCAACACGACCCTCAGCCCACCGATAGGTTCCCTTCTTCACATCCTCAAGCAAGAACGTGGTATTGGCCGCAACAACGGGCAGGTTGGAACGTTGTAACTTCTTTTTGTGAGCGTTCCAATGTTTGATACTTGTGGGACTCAGTGAGAAGACCAATGGCTTAACTACACCATCAATCTCAGCTAACAGGAACAGTCTTGCTTTGGGTTTACAAGACTTGCCAATAGCGGAGTGTTCACACTGATTGCATGACGAGGCCAGAGGTTCATTACCTCCAGGAACACCATCAATTGCAGAGCACAAGGGAACATCAGCTCCCTCCTCCCACAGTGCCCGTATTCCCTGCTCAGCGAATACAATACCCGTAAGCGTATTTCCAGGGATATCAACCTCCTGAGTATCGCTAGCCAAGTAGCTCTCTCCTGTGTCAATATACATGTTGTGCTTTCCTGATTTT
>JABIFX010000087.1 GCA_018650445.1 Fidelibacterota bacterium | reverse complement strand
CTTCCGGAAAATGTGAACACTGACAAGATCGCTGCCGAATACAAGAGCGGCATTCTGACCTTGAGCATACCTAAGACCAAGGAAGCTCTTCCCAAGGAGATTGCAGTCACAGTCAAATAAAACGCGTGAATACGACTAAGGACGTATTCACGTTAATAGGTCAAACCACAAAAAAAGGGCTCATTTCTGAGCCCTTTTTTAATTGCATAGGTTTGGTCTTATTTTCTTTCAGCAACCAGACTATCCACAACAGATGGATCTGCAAGTGTGGAGATGTCACCTAGACTATCAACATCATTCTCGGCAATCTTACGTAGAATTCGACGCATGATTTTGCCAGAACGTGTCTTTGGTAATGCTGGTGTAAACTGAACCTTATCTGGTTTAGCGTGAGGTCCAATTTCCTTTTTAACGGAAGCAGCGATGCTTGCCAGAATTTCGTCTGAGCCATCAATTCCAGCCATGAGTGTAACATAGGCATAAATACCCTGTCCCTTGATGTCATGGGGGAATCCAACAACAGCCGCTTCAGCAACACCATCAGCCTTACCAATGGCGCCTTCAACCTCAGCGGTTCCAATTCTATGTCCTGAAACATTCAAGACATCATCGACACGACCGGTAATCCAGTAGTCACCGTCAATGTCACGACGAGCACCATCACCACTAAAGTAGTAACCGGGGAACATTGAGAAATAAGCTTGCTTGAATCGATCGTGATCACCATAAAGGGTTCTCATCATACCTGGCCAGGCAGCTTTCATGGCTAATAAACCCGACTTATCATTACCTTCGATTTCTTTGCCGTCTTCAGTAAGAAGTACTGGTTGAACTCCAAAGAAGGGAATGGTAGCACTACCTGGTTTCAGAGGAGTGACACCGGGCAGAGGAGTTATCAGAATTCCACCTGTCTCTGTTTGCCACCATGTATCCACGATAGGACATTTGCCCTTTCCAACGATTTTATAGTACCAGTTCCATTCAGGTGACTTGATTGTCTCACCAACCGTACCTAACAACCTCAATGATGAAAGGTCACGGGTCTCAACCCATTCATTTCCTTCACGCATCAATGCACGAAGAGCGGTAGGAGCTGTATAGAAAAGATTAACTTTATGCTTATCAACCACATCCCAGAAACGACCGAAATCAGGATAATTTGGCACACCCTCAAACATCATGGTGATGGCGCGGTTTGCCAGTGGTCCATAGACGATGTAGGAGTGACCAGTTACCCAGCCGATATCAGCTGTACACCAGTAAACATCATCTTCATGATAGTCAAAGACCAATTCATGGGTTAACGCTGCATATACCAGATAACCTCCAGTTGTGTGGAGTACGCCCTTTGGCTTACCTGTTGACCCTGAAGTATAAAGAATAAACAATGGGTCTTCAGCATCCATCTCTTCAGGTGCGCAAATGGCATCAACTTTGGCCATGCCTTCATGCCACCAGATGTCGCGACCAGAATCCATGTTTACTTCAGCACCTGTTCTTTTGACCACAACACAGGTCTTAATAGATGGTGTTTCGGCAAGCGCTATATCAGCATTGGATTTCATGGGGATATCAAGTTTGGTACCGCGCACACCCGTATCCTGGGTGATGAGGACTTTACATTCTGAATCGTTGATACGATCACGCAGAGATTCTGGACTGAAAGCGCCAAAAACGATAGAGTGAATAGCGCCAATACGAGAACAAGCGAGCATAGCGACGGATAGTTCAGGAATCATCTGCATGTATATACAAACACGATCACCTTTTTCGACCCCATGGGCTTTAAGGACATTGGCAAATTTCTGTACATCTCCGAGGAGTTCATTGTAGGTAAAGGTTTTGTCCTCATTGGGATTGTTACCCTCCCAGATCAATGCGGTCCTCTCTCCGAAACCATCTTCAACGTGACGATCAAGACAGTTATAGCTCACATTGAGCTTACCACCTTCAAACCATTTGATATCAGCTTTAGCTATATCATAATTGGCTACCGTGTCCCATTTTTTAAACCATGTTAAACGTTCTGCCTGCTCTGCCCAAAAACCATCCTCATCATTCACGGAACGATCATACATTTCCTGATATTGCTCCATTGACTTGATGTGTGCATTGGCTGTGAATTCAGCAGCAGGGTTAAATTTTTTTACCTCACTCATTTCGGCTCCCTTATGGTCGTTTTTCCAAGATAATATTAATCGTGTATAGGCATGTGCAAACAATGCGCCAAAAATTTCATTACCAACTCATGTTGGCATTAATATTTATTGCTACGCAACTAAAGTTTGGAAGCAGATTGAAACTAAAATAGGGGAATGTTATATCAGAAATGACCTGATAGAGCGACTTATTTGTGCTTCCGTATATTTTTTAACGTCAAAGATTTTATAGTCTAAACCCCATTTTGCAATGACTGCATCCAGAAGGTTGGGACGAACCGTCCAAATCATCCTTGTCCTGCTGTTGACAAGATCACTCATACAATGACCCCAACCCTGATCTTTCAATTCGAGGTGCCCAATTTCATCAATTACTACGACAGTCCCCGAATGCTCTGCTGGAATTGAATTCAGGACTTTACAGCCAAACTCAAGCCCTGATCGTCGAAAATTAAAGGGTCCTGCCCGCCATTCTGAGACAGGTTCTTTTCTCTCACACAGGAGTTCAGATGCTTGACTTTGAATATCTATAATACGATAGGTATCTCTCTCATTCTCTACCCAATCGCCTTTCGAATAAAAACCACGAAAATCAATTGAATCCAAACTATCATTCCCTATCAGGGCTTTAATCATATTGGTTTTTCCATCACCTGGATTACCTGTTAAAATGATGACTCTGGGATTTACTGAATGGTGTTGTACGCGTAGATCTTCCAGCGCAGCTAGTAATTGGCTTAAGGTTCGGAATGGGTGTCTCCAGATACCATCGATCTCAGAGACACGTTTGAGTAGTTGTGGTAGGACTTCAAAAGCCAGAGATATTGAATCGAAGAGCACTCCCATCCCCAGACGTGTGAACCAGCCAATTATGGCAGGGTTTCTCATTTCAATGCTCAGGGCTGAAAATGCGAAAATCACCAGTAAAGCTCTAATTGCCATGGCAACACCGGTTTCAAGCCCAATCAGGAGCGAAGCGGTGCTATCCCAACCTCCCAGAAGTAAACCAGACAAACCCATCATCGCGATGAGCTGGATCCAGAGTTGAGGTCGCTTCAAGCGTTTTAATGAGCGGTTATACCTGAAAATGTTGGCTGTGACATAAGTGAACACTAATAGCCCGCCGAAAGGAATCGAGAAATCACTAAGGTATGTAAGACCCAAAATAAGGACGACGAAATTTACCAGGAACAGGAGAATGGAATATGGCTGTGTTGCCGAAGCCACTAAGAGATTCTCTTTCCTCGGGGCTGCATCAAATTTTGACTCCGGAAATGAAATTGAACTCTGAGAGCGGATATTCCTGTAGGAAAGTCCTGCCACCAGCGCTCCATAACTTAAATCGATTATGAATATGGCTCGGACAAGATCAAAGGGGGCATCACCTTCAAAACCAAAACTCCTGGATGCCATGAAATAGAGTTGCTCATAGAGCTTGACAAAATCAGGACCATAGGTCATGAGGAGCACAAATATTTTCTGAAACAAACTCCAGGAAACTGCCAGAGCCCCACCTAAAACAAAACCAAGCCATCTGCCTCGGAAAAGACGTACGAAAATTTCCAGGATGACACCTTCCATGAAGATGCCAATCATGGGTCCGAAGATGATAGCTGAGGGCGAGATTGACTTCATTGCGGCAGTTACAAGAGCAGTCCGCCAGAATAGTCCCTTAATTGGCCACAGCTTGTAACCATTGATCATGAGAATCAATCCAACAGATGCTAGAAATGTTCCTGAAAATGGGATGTGCAAGTTATGGAGGAAGCTACCCAGAATGATCTCAATGGTTGCCCAAAGACTGCCGAGCATGGCGGCTTTAAGCCAGATATCAGGGAGTACCTTTACATCAGTTTGCGAAAGGTTTTTGTGGCCGACAGTACTCATCGGCTAACCAGATGTGGATAAATCTTTATCAACAGCATATCTTCTCTTTCCAAATACGGGAGCAGATTTCCTCATTTCCAAGAAAACCGTGTCGGCCTGAGACCATATTTAATAATTAAACGTAGGTCTGGCAGCTGAGAGAATAAGTGGACCTCAACCCGCTGAAGTCCTTTTTTCAAACTGCTCATCCATAGGGATAGCAGCTTTTACCAATGTCGGTGCCGAATCTAGTCCGAATTATTCCTGAACAAAATGTTTCTATTCTTGGTTATGAACCTATCAAATATGACCTAGATTTAGAGATCGATATTTCATAAACGATTCAACCACATTGGCAACTTTTATGCATATCCTAGTTCATAACATTTAAGGAGAGTGAAAATGGCAAGTAGTATTAAAGGTACTCAAACTGAGAAAAATTTATTGATTGCGTTTGCTGGCGAATCGCAGGCTAGAAATAGGTATACCTATTTTGCAAGTGCAGCTAAAAAAGAAGGTCTGGTACAAATTTCACAAATTTTTGAAGAAACAGCCAACCATGAAAAAGAACACGCCAAACGCTTTTTTAAATTTTTGGAAGGTGGCGACCTGGAAATCAGTGAGACATTTCCTGCAGGTCAAATTGGTACTACTCTGGAAAACCTGAAGGCAGCAGCAGCAGGTGAGGAATACGAATGGACCACCATGTATCCAGAATTCGCTAAAATTGCCCGCGAAGAAGGCTTTAAAGCAGTGGCCATTGCTTTTGAGACCATCTCAATTGCAGAAAAGCAACACGGCAAGCGTTATGCAGATCTCGCTAAGAATCTCGAAGAAGGTCGTGTGTTCAAGCGTAATGGAAAGGTCGTCTGGCGCTGCATCAACTGTGGCTATCTCCATGAAGGCGAAGATGCACCTAAAGCCTGCCCCGCTTGCTTACATCCACAGGAGTATTTCGAGCTACTAGGTGAAAACTGGTAAGCTTCAATTCAGGTGAATATTTAAAGAGCCCTCTTTATAGGGCTCTTTTTTTGGTTAAACTTTAGTAATCCCGGGATGCTTTTCCATATCCATCCAAACCCATCCGAATAGTAAACCGGTTAACGCTATTAAGCCTGCAATAGGATGATTCAGAAATTGGAGGGATGAAATACTGACTCCTATTATTCCTTGTATAATGGATCCCAGCATGTGGTTAAGTGGACCCCAGAAATACAGCACCATTCCCACTCCCCACAAAATTAGAACTGTATTAAGAAATAGTGTAATTCGATCTAGCGGGCGGTATTGTGCCACAGTAATCTGTGTCGGAATAGCCATGAGTTGTTGCTCCAGATGAGCCGGAGGGTTTTCCCAGGAGTTATCAAGTAAATCATCGATGACATCTCGTTTGTGCAACTTATCGGGTCTCATCATAGACCTCCATTAATAATAGTTTCAAATTGGCTTTGGCTCTGCGAATATGGGATTTAACCGTATTCAAAGGGATATTCATGATGTCAGCGACTTCTGAATATTGAAATTGTTTTAAATAGAAAAGTGTGATAGCATCAGATTGCAGGGGGGGTAAAGCTGAAATTGCTTCTCTAATTTGATCTTTCTCCACATCCTTGATGAAAATATCCTGGACGTCGCTATCGAGATCAGCAGGCTCAAGATCCGCCCTATCTTCAAGGGGAACTGTCCTGGTCGTCAGTAGAGACTCCTTTTTGATCATGGTGTGGCATACATTTAGAGCAATTCGATATATCCATGTGCCAATGTGAGACTCATCTCTGAAACTATTCAGCCCTCTATAAACACGAATAAATGTTTCCTGACTGATGTCTTCGGCCAGGGGGACCTGATTACATTTCATAAGCGCCAGGTTATAAATACGACTACCATGATTCTTCACAATTTCCCGAAAGATGTGATCTGTTTCATTTTGAACTCTGGGAATCATATTGATCATATTAATACTTAGACCTCTTAAGCTGTCATTTTGTTGCAGGTAGACTCAAAATAAAATAATTATTAAAAAAGTGCAAAAAAATGCAACAAAAGCAAACGTAGCTCGGTCTAATACCACGATGAATCAAAAATTTATTAAAAGGAGACAAAAATGAATCACGCAATAGAAGCTTTTATTCCAATCGCATTGTTCCTGGTTACTGGCGGTGTTGCAATTGCCGCAATGATCTTAAGAAATCAGAAAAGAAAAATCGAAAGTGGCGAAATTCTCGCAGCAATTGAAAAGGGTGTTGATGTAAAATTTCCAGATGTAAACAAGAATCGTCTCTTACCTGGCTTGATATGGCTCTTTTTAGGAATCATCATGACACTCGGAATGGCTTTGGCCATTCCCGACGAAGCTCCATCAGGTATGTGGGTGTGGGGATTAATTCCAGCAGCAGTCGGTGCGGCGTATCTCATAGTATATCGTGTTGAACAACAAGAAGGAGAATCTGAAGAGAATTAGTCAACTCTCAGAAATCATCCTTTTCATATGAGAAGAAGGTAGGGGGTCCTGCCTTCTTTTTGTTTATCCCACAAAAACCCAGGTTTAACTCTCGCATTCTGATCTTCCTCGAATAAAATTCACCTCCCGCCAGTTAGCGATTAAATTGATTGTCGTGAACAATTAATTATCTGATTAGTTTGCTTCACTATCGATTTGAGTAACTGAAGGAACAAGAATGAAATACAGCTTTAAATATATACTTCCTCTAATAATCACCATACTGGTCCTTGGAACAGGGTATGGCCAGACTCGTTCTGGTCGCATTAATGGGTATCTACGAGATGCAGAGACCGGTGAACCTTTGCTACACGCCAATGTCAGTTTAAAACAGACAGGTATAGGCGCTGCTACCAACAATTCTGGATATTATATAATAACCAACATTCCTCCTGGAAATTATACCCTTCAGGTAATGATGATGGGATATGCCCGTACTGAGAAAGCCATTTCAGTGGTAGGTGGGTTGGAAGAACGCCATGATTTTGAAATAGCTCCTGCATCAATCGAAGGTCAAGAGGTGATTGTGACTGGAGCCCGTCAACGTTTCGAAAAAGAGATCGAAGTCAGTGCTGTCAACCTGACCATGCGCGATGTGAAGCTCATGCCAGCCTTTGTTGAGGCGGATATCTTTCGTACACTTCAATTGTTGCCCGGGGTTCAATCATCCAGCGATTTCTCCTCAGCCCTGGTGGTACGGGGAGGTAGCCCTGATGAAAACCTCATCATGCTGGATGGCATTGAAATCTACAACCCATTCCATCTTGGAGGTGTTTTTTCAACATTTAACGCAGATGCCATTGCTGACGCAGAATTTCTGGCTGGGGGCTTTCCTGCCAAATATGGCAATCGAATATCTTCAGTTCTAAGCATCACCGGACGTGAAGGAAATTCGAAAAATAGGAAGCTCTTTGGAGATAAACCAATTGGCAAATTCATTGATCTGAGTGAGGTGCATGGCGAGGTCAACCTGTTGAGCTCAAAGATCCTTGGTGAGGGACCACTTTATAAAGGATCATGGATGCTCTCGGGCAGGAGAACCTATTTTGACCAGGTGGCCAGACTTTATTACTGGGCCAAAGACGACCCCATGAAGTGGAAATACTACTTTTATGATGTTCAGGGGAAAATCATTCAGAATATCAATCCCACAAATCGTCTGGCATTTTCACATTATGGTGGGCAGGATCGTATCGCCTTTGATCTTGAACAATCTGATAGTGAAGTGACCTTTAGATGGGATTGGGGGAATACGACCAATAGCGCAGAATGGCGATGGGTCCCCAATTCCAAATTTGTCTCAACCTTCTCATTTGCAAACACGAATTACAAGTTTGATGTGGATCTGGAATACAGCTCAAAAGACAGTACGGGGAGCAGCTCTGGTAGCAATTTTATTGTCTACAATGAAATAGATGACTGGACAGTAAAAGAAACTCTGGATTGGTATATATCCTCCCAGCACACCGTGACCATGGGTCTCGAAGCCAAGGATCTCGGGATCAAATTCTCTCTGGGTACTGGCGATATGCTGTTCCTTGATGAAGATGAGAATAATATGATTTATAGTGGGATGCTCCAGGAGCGGTGGCAGCCTAACCCGGTTATCATGCTGCAGGCTGGTATGCGAATCTCAAAATATTCTGCACATGAAAATATTTATTATGAACCACGTCTAGGAATTAAATATTTACTAAATACCAATCTGGCACTAAAAGGAGCCTGGGGTGTCTACAACCAGTTTATCTTTACCGCTCAGGATGAAGACGCCATTTTGAGTATCGTTGACTTCTGGAATCCGATCCCTGAGAATTATAAATCAAAACAAGTACAACATTTTATTGTAGGTCTTGAACAATGGTTGGGTGAGGGTTGGTTTGCCAGTCTTGAAGGTTATTACAAACCCTACAATAACACCTTGGTAATAAATCCCAAGAATGTATTCAGTGATCCAGATGACGACTATACAGAGGGTACTGCCGAAATATACGGAACAGAGCTACTTCTCAAGAAGAGCTCTGGAAAACTCACTGGGTGGCTAGGTCTTTCATATATGCAAAGTCAGCAGGAATTTGATTTTAATAACGATGGTCAATCGGTTGAATCTGATGGTGAAATTTACAGCTCTAAATATGACCAACCATTCTCGGTGAATCTGGTCTTGGGTTATACCTTATCCCAAAAGAACTCATTTGGGATGACCTTGAGCAGCAGCAGTTCAAATCTATATACCCCAACTGTGGCATATGTCCCAACTCAGAATGGGTCAGGCTTCGATTATGGAAATCCATACTCAAATTTAAAAGAATTAAAAGGACCGCGAAACTCTGCTCGATACCCGGATTATTTTCGCATAGATGTCAGTTATGCCCGTCAAATCACACCCTTTGGTGTGGAGGGCACGTTCAAGTTTCAAATCATTAACGTTACAAATCATTTTAATACATTTTTTTACAACATGGATCTTGAAGATCAAACGGTCGAAGGAATTGGCATGTTTCCATTTCTTCCCACGTTTGGTGTAGAATTCAAGCTATAGGTGATCTTATGAATAAGCATACACAATTTATTTTCCGTAATGCTGCCGGTCTGAGCGTGATACTCCTTCTACTGTTGAGTTGCACAGAGGAATTAAGCATAGCAGATTTCGCTGAATATTATAAAAATTATGAACAGGAAATAAGAATAGAAGGGTTGTTGGACAACAGTAATTTTGCCAACTCTATTATTCGGGTTGACCGCACGATTCTGGTCACTGACACATCGCTTTATAATGGCAGAGATGACAATGGTGATTGGGTTCCTTACACAGATGAAAATGGAAATAATCGCTGGGATGAAGGTGAACCTCTGAACGATGATATAGGATTTAATTATGGCGGTCCAAATGATGAACCAGAAGGACGTGGCAATGGGATTGCTGATGCTGGTGAACCTCACGTTGATGATTATATAGAAATTTTGCCTCAAATTCACGATTCAACCATGGCTTCAGTCATTCTCAGAGAAGCCGCTTCACAAAATTTTGTAGCTGAATTCATTTGGGAAACCCAGGCTTCTAAATTTGATGTAATTTTTGGACCCGGTGGACCACCAGAAGCCATGGCCTCAAATCCGTATCTTACCTACTACTATGGAGCCTATATCCCCGCACCTGAATACGCCCAGATTGAATTGGATGAGAATCTTGAATATCAATTGGTGCTAACCACTTCAGAAGGTAGGATTATCACAGCTACAACGGATATAGTGGGACCACCTGTCAACGTTATTTGGGAGGACACTAATTGGGTAGGGGATACGCTGGTGAGCCATAATAACAATTATGCATTTATGACCTGGAGCAATTCATCTCTTAGCTCATTTTGTGCTATATATGTGGACGAGTATTTCGGAGCAGAGTCAAGCAAGGATTTTTACAGCTCCCTGGCCGTCTCCTTCTTCACCAATGATACCACAGGGCTCCCTGATTTTCAGGGTAATTTTGGAGGTTTCGCCCTGGGGATTTACCAGGTAAAATTTGAAAGTGTAAATGAGACATATGGAAACTATGTGTACTCTGGACTTCCGCTTCGGGATCGTGAGCTTTCAAATTGGCGAGATCAGGATGGCAATGTTGTACTTGGAGCGCTCGGCTCGAAGGCAGCAATTGATTTCTATTTGCGCTTGACTTCCCCCAATGGGTAGAGGAAAAACTCACGGATATCTGATACTCCAGTAAGCGCCATTAATAACCGCTCAACACCAATAGCTATGCCTCCAGTTGGAGGCATTTTGCCTACTGCTTCTATAAAATCAGAGTCAATCGGATGGGGTGGATAACCGATTGCCTCGCGCTTTTGATTGGCATCTTTAAATCGCTTGAGCTGTTCCACAGAATCAGTCAATTCGCTGAAAGCGTTGCCGATTTCCATCCCCTTGATATAAAGTTCAAAGCGTTCAGCCCAAATATTATCAGGTGATTTGAGTTTGGATAATGCAGCCATGGAAGCAGGGTAATCAAAGACAATTTCAGGGTTAGACAATCCCAGCCGGGGTTCGATTATTTTGAGCCATACTCGAAAGAAAATGTCCTCAAAAGTGTCATCATCTGGAAGGCTTTCACCTAGGACATCCACCGCTGCACCACGCCAATATTCAGCATCCGTGATCCCTCTTTGCAAGTCAAGCTCAGCATAAGTATGAAAACAGTCCTGAATAGATGTTCTCTTGACAGCTCCCCATGAAAACCCCTCAGAAACATAAGTTGTCTCAAAGTGCCGGCTCAAATAATGGAGCAGAGCTTCCACGTCATCCATGATGTGGATATATGAACCGGGTCGATACCATTCCAGCATATTAAATTCAGGATGGTGTTGAGGACCAAGCTCCCCACAATTCCGAAAGACACGGGCAATTTCAAATACTTTCTCAAAACCAGCACCCAGAGCCTTCTTGATTGCAAATTCAGGTGAAGTGGGTAGGTGAAGCATCTCCTCAGAGCCATCATACTGAACATATTTTGTGGTGAAACTGTGCAGATGCACTTCCATTCCAGGTGACGGAACCAAAAGGGGAGTTTCTAACTCAAAAAAGTCCCTATCTGTAAAAAATTCACGTATCAGGTTTATAAGTTGACGTTTCTGTTGGTGTCTCAGCTGGTTCATGCCGGCAATATGTCTATTCCTCTCTCAATTTCAAACATGCATGACCTAAAAAGATCATCGGTTATTTATCTTCGTGAATGACTTATCTGATTTATTTTGACAAATGAATAATTCTCAAATCAGTATTAGAATAAATCGTCTCGCTTCCATGATGTCACTACTCGAAGAAAATCCCTTCAAGATTCGGAGTTTTGAGAAGGCGGCTCGTATCGTCAGAGATCATGAGGAAGACATGGGTGCGCTCGTTGATGATGATCGTCTGAAAGATGTACCAGGTATTGGTCCCAAGTTAGCCTATGTAATTATGTATTTCGCTAAGGCAGGGACCGTTAGTCTGGAAAAGGAACTGGAAGCACAACTGCCTGAGGGATTAACCGATTTGCTTGATCTCCCTGGTCTGGGCATGAAGAAGGTTCAATTGCTTTGGAAAAAATTTGATATCACCAGCATTGAAGTTCTCAAGCAAGCTTGTGAGGCGGATGCTTTAACCACGATGAAGGGTTTTGGTCTCAGGCTGCAGGTGAAACTGCTGGCTGCTATCGCCTTTCAGGCAGAACATGCGCGAGATTTTTATCTTGATACTGCTCTATCAGTAGCGCAGAGTTGGATTGAAAAATTAGCACCCCTGCAAAGTATCTCCAGAATTGAACCGACGGGCATGCTTAGAAGAGGTGACAAGCTCATCCAATCCGTAGAGCTGCTTATCGAGGCAAATTCATCAGAACTGATAAGTGAATTAAATGATAAATTGGAATGTGGTTTATCCGACTCAACCCCTCTAATCATTAAGGATGTTTCAGGTCTGCCGGTCCAACTCTGGGTATCAACAAAAGAATCTTTTACCGCTCAGCAACTCATCCGAACAGGCGGTGAGGTTTATGCTGAACAGTTGCAAAGTATGTATGGTACTGAGGCTGAAACTGCCATTCAATCACTTGCTCAGGCTGGGAATGCCTCACTTCTAACTGAAGAAGCCCTTTGCAATTCAATTGGAATTCAATGGATTGAACCTGAGCTGAGAGATATCTATTCACATTTTCCAGAAGAGGTTGAGTTGGTTGAGACGGCAGAAATAAAAGGTGCCTTTCACGCTCATTCTACCTGGAGTGATGGTCGAAATTCTCTTGAAGAGCTTGCCGAGGCAGCTCGAAAGATTGGATACCAATATCTCGGTATCAGCGAACATTCACAAGCGGCATACTATGCCAATGGTTTGAAACCCGATCGCGTCAAAGCTCAATGGGACCTCATAGATCAACTCAATGGCTCTTATTCAGATTTCCATATTTTTAAGGGTATTGAGGCGGATATTTTGAGTGATGGAAGCCTCGACTATGATGAAGAACTCCTAGCGGGTTTTGATTTTGTGATTGCTTCAATTCACAGTCATTTTCAGCTGGATTCAGTAAAACAAACCGATCGCATCGTCCGGGCAATGCAAAGTCCCTTTACAACCATTCTTGGACATCCAACTGGCAGGATGCTGATGGCTAGACCTGGTTACAATCCAGATATGCCAACCATTATTGATGTAGCTGCCGAGAATGACAAACTGATTGAGATTAACACGACTCCAAAGCGTCTTGATTTAGATTGGCGATATCTCAAATACGCCAAGGAGAAAGGTGTAAAAATCTCCATTAACCCTGATGCTCACAGTATTAGTGGACTCGACTCGATCCCGCTTGGTGTTCGCATGGCGCGCAAAGGGGGCTTTACTGCCAACGAAGTATTCAATGCTATGAATATGGATGAGATGAAAAAATATTTATTGACTCGGAGAGCCTGATGCGAGAATCATTGAAAAACAAACAGCTCCGTATGCAGCGGATTATTACAACTCTATACGAGACATATCCAGATTCCAAGTGTAGTCTCGAGCATCGATCGCCCTTCCAACTCCTCATCTCTACAATGCTTTCAGCCCAGTGTACTGACGAAAGAGTAAACAAGGTCACGCCTAACTTATTTAAACACTATCCCACAGCCCAAAGCATGGCTAGTGCACCCGTCGAGCATCTTGCTGAGTTGGTTCGATCTACGGGATTTTTCAATAGCAAATCAAGAAACATGAGCGCGTGTGCACAAACCCTTATGCAGGAGCATGAAGGTGAAGTCCCAGCTGATCTGGATGCTCTGGTGAAGCTCCCAGGGGTCGGTCGTAAAACAGCGAATGTGGTTTTGGGTACAGGATTCCATATTCCAGGTCTGGTAGTCGATACTCATGTAATTCGCATTGCAAACCTATTAAGAATGACCAATCAGAAAGATGCTGTAAAAATTGAGATGGAGCTTCAAAAAATCATTGAGAAGGAACATTGGGTCATGTTTACACATCTAATCATTGATCATGGTCGGGCAGTCTGTATCGCTCGCCGCCCCCAATGCCATGCATGTGTACTGGCTGCATTTTGCCCCAGCGTTCTGCCAGAGGAAGCGATTAAAAGGAAGAAATAGCCATGGACACAGCGACTGTCTTTAGAATATCAGGAAAAGTTCAAGGGGTAGGCTTTAGGTATTTTGTCAGCACGACAGCGCAACAGTTGGGGCTGACAGGCTGGGTTAAGAACCATTCCGATGGCTCAGTAGTGGGGTTAGCCGAAGGAGAGCATGGGTTGATCGTGTCCTTCTTGAAAGAACTCAAAGTGGGCAACCGATGGTCGCAGGTTGAGGGGGTCGAGAATCAGGCCCAGACATATAGCGGGGAATATAAAAGTTTCGAAATTCGGCATTAGGAAAGTGTGGAGGCTATAATTATTTATGGTGAAGAACTGGAAAGGGACATGCTATGAAGCCAACATTCTTTGATAAAAAAACATGCGGTACCTGTAAAAAGGCTCAGATTTATCTCAACGAAAATCAGATTGAGTTTGAGAAGGTGGATATCATAAATAACCCTCCCAGTCGCCAGCTTTTGGAGAAATTTATTGACAGCAACAATGTCAAACCCTGTTTAAATTCTCGATCTGCCATTTATCGCGAATTAAAATTGGGGCAAAATCTTCCGGATAAGGCCAGGGCTATTGAGCTGATGCTTCAAGATCCCAACCTCATAAAAAGGCCCTTTGTTGTGAAGGGAGAAGTTGGTTCATTTGGTTTTACTCCAAATGAATTCGATGAAAAATGGGGCAATTAAGCAAGTAAATTTGGAACTAAGAAAAGGATAAATATATGGAAAAGATTATTGGTGAAGTAGAGCGAAGTGAAACTGAAAAGATTCTTATTCAGGTAAAAGAATTCAAGGGCCGTACCTATGTAGATTTTAGAATTCATTACCTGGCTGACGAAGACGAGTGGCGTCCAACCCAGAAGGGTATCACGGTTGCTCCAGCTTTGTGGGAAGACTTTAAAAAACACGTAGAAGAAGCCAACAAATTCCTCGGCGAAGAGGGTTTAATCTAAGCCTTTTTTTCCCTCAGCAGCTCACGTCTGAGCTGTAATTTTGATGTAAAATATTGACGGTATACAATGGCCAGCATAATCATGTTGGCCAGGGTTGCTGTTGTAAACCACATATACATTATCATGATCTGATACCGCACGGCAATGATGGGATCAATTCCAGCTAGAATCTGACCTGTCATCACACCGGGAAGTTGTACTAATCCCACCGTCATCATGGCATTGATGTTGGGGATTAATGCGGCATGAATAGAGGCCTTCATGGAATCATAGACAGCCAGTTTTGGTGTGGCACCGAGGGCCAGAAGGGTTTCAATCTCCTTCTCCCGATGTTTCAGCTCACCTACAAATCGGTTGGCTGTCAAAGCAGTTGAATTGAGACCATTGCCAATAATCATGCCGCCAATAGGAATGGCAGCATAGGGTGAGAACCAGGGTTCAACATCCAGAATAAAGAGCAAGATGGTTCCCAAAATAAGGATAGCAGAACTCAATAGGGCCACCAGCATGGCCGGGAAGAAATGGGGGATTTCATTCTTCTGTCGTCGCGTCCCCTCATAACTGGCAATCACGATCATGATAAAGAGCAGCATGAGCATAAATGCCCAATGCTGCTGATCAAAAAACCAGGTTAACACATATCCCATAAGGGTCAACTGAACAAAGGTTCGCAGCGTACCAATCAGGAGAGTATTTTCCAGCCCAAGTTTCCATTTTTTGATCAAAAATAGCGAAAATGCAATAAACAGGAGTGATACCAGTAAGTCATTCCAACTCAAGACGTAAAAATCAGGTCGCATCATTGACCCCATTCTTTAACAAACCGGCATCTTCAAAGGCATGTGATTTGTCCAGAGTTTTAAAATCACCATCCCCGATAATTTCTCCATGCGATAAAATGATGACTCGCTTGGCATATCGACGCATGAGCATGTGATCATGGGAGACAGCGATAACAGTTAAATTCAATGCTTTCCTGAGCTCTTCGATCTGATCCATGATTTCCCGGGAAAGTTTTGGATCCAGGTTAGAGGTTGGTTCATCCAGAAGGAGAACTTGAGGGTGGTTCAGCAGGGTTCGAGCCAGGGCCAGTCTTTGTTGCTCTCCTCCCGATAAATCCCGGGCGTGATGGGTTAATTTGATATTGACCAGACCTACTTGATCCAGGGCGGTCAAAATTTCATGATCCAGAGTTTGTGAGATAGTCTGATCCCAGCGGCCTGCGATCAATAAATTTTCCCTGACGCTGCCATCAAAAACCACCGGGTTTTGGAAAAGAACCCCCACATTTTTCCGGAGTGCTTGTATATCTGAATCAATTTCAATACCCCGAAATGTGATGTTTCCCCCGCTGGGGCTGGTCAGGGCATTAAACATCCTGAGCAGTGAACTTTTCCCAGCGCCTGAGGCGCCAATAACCGCCACAAACTCACCTTTTGAGATATTAAAATTAAGTCCCTGGAGGATGTGTTTATCATCCACCCTAAGGTGCACATCTTCAAACTGAAACAGCATGTCCTTTTCCATGGGCCAATTATATATGGCGCACAAGCAGAAAGAAATGATATATGACATATTCGCATTGGTGTTTTTTGTTTGCCTGATTTTTACAGCGTTTACCTTTGCAGCTGAAATTGGAGAACCTTAATGGCTTTAAAAATAGTTGGCCCAGATTTTTTTGATTTATCAGCATTGCTCTCTGAAGAAGAGATTGCTGTTCAAAATATGACCAATGAGTGGGTAAGGGATCGTTTTTACCCCCTCATTTCAAAACACTATAGGGATGGTACTTTCCCATTCGAATTGCAAGCTGAAATGGGAGAGATGGGTTTCTTTGGATCCACACTCCCGGAGAAGTATGGTACTGCGGGTATCAATGGTGTGGCCTATGGTCTCATGATGCAGGAACTGGAGCGTGGAGATTCCGGTTTACGCAGTTTTGCTTCGGTCCAGGGCTCTCTGGTCATGTGGCCCATCTGGAAATATGGTTCAGAGGAGCAAAAAGAGAAATGGCTCCCTTTGCTTGCATCAGGTGAAAAAATTGGATGTTTTGGGCTAACAGAGCCGGATTATGGTTCAAATCCTGGTGGAATGATCACCCGCGTAAAACAGGAGGGTGATAAATTTATCCTTAATGGAACCAAGATGTGGATTACCAATTCACCTGTTGCTGATGTGGCTCTGATCTGGGCCAAGGATGAGGGGGGCGAAGTCAGAGGCTTTCTAGTTGAACGAGGGACAGGTGGATTCGAGACCCCGGAAATAAAAGGCAAATTGTCACTGAGGGCATCAATGACAGGTGAAATTGTATTAAACAACTGTGCGATTCCTCTGGAAAATCAACTGCCTGAAGCCAATGGACTCAAGGCACCGCTCAGCTGTCTGACTCAGGCTCGTTATGGAATTAACTGGGGTGTAATGGGAGCAGCCATTGCCTGTTATGAGGAAGCCGTGGATTATGCAAAAACCAGAATTCAATTTGATAAACCCATTGCAGCCTTTCAATTGACCCAGCAAAAGTTGGCTGAAATGCTGAATGAAATTACGAAGGCTCAGTTTTTGACACTTCAACTTGGCCGGCTCAAAGATAGGGCGACCCTGAATCATAAACAGGTTAGCCTGGCTAAAATGAACAATGTCCGCATGGCCATTGAGATTGCCCGCTCTGCTCGCACCATATTAGGTGCCAGTGGTATTACTGATGAGTATGTATCCATGAGACATGCAGCCAATCTCGAATCTGTGCTCACATACGAGGGTACTCATGAGATGCACACACTGGTTGTTGGTGAAAGTATTACAGGTATTCCTGCATATCGTTGAAACATTGTATCCACAGAGTTGTTTGAAAAAGACAAATGTTAAATTTTAAAGAGAAAGAAAAGCTATGTCTACAATCCTGGTAACTGGCGGGGCAGGCTATATCGGTAGTCACACAGTCCTGGAATTACTCTCACAGGGAGATGAGGTCATCGTGGTTGATAATCTTTCCAACAGCAGTCGAGAGTCACTCCGACGTGTGGAAGGGCTCACAGGGAAATCACCTGTTTTTTATGAGATAGATCTGCTGGATCAAGAATCTTTATCAACCCCCTTCCTAAATCATCATATTGATGCGGTTATTCACTTTGCCGGATTAAAAGCAGTGGGCGAATCGGTGGAAATTCCACTGAAGTATTACCAGAACAATCTTGCTGGAACCCTAAACTTACTCGAAGAAATGAAAGCAAATGGTGTAAAACGCCTGGTGTTTTCATCCTCAGCAACCGTGTATGGGGATCCAAGTTCAGTTCCAATAACTGAAGATTTTCCTGTTTCAGCCACCAATCCTTATGGGCGCTCAAAATTGATTATTGAAGAGATGCTAGGTGACCTTTACGTCTCCGATAAAGAGTGGGACATAGCACTTTTAAGATATTTTAATCCAGTTGGTGCCCACAGTAGCGGGCAAATTGGTGAAGATCCCAATGGTATTCCCAACAATCTCATGCCCTACATTTCTCAGGTTGCCGTAGGTAAATTGGAAAAGCTATCCGTATACGGAGATGATTACGAAACCACTGATGGGACAGGTGTGCGCGACTATATCCATGTCGTTGATCTGGCTCAGGGACATCTAAAAGCCTTAAACCATTTGATGATAAAACCCGGACTGGTGACTATAAATTTAGGTACAGGTCAGGGATATAGCGTCCTGGAAATGGTGAAAGCTTTTGAATCAGCTTCAGGCCAGGCAGTCGCATATCAGATTGTTGATCGACGTGCAGGTGATATTGCAGAATGCTATGCTGATACCAAAAAAGCAGCTGATGTTCTGGGATGGAAAGCGGCCAAAGGATTAAAGGAAATGTGTGTTGATGCCTGGCGTTGGCAATCCAACAATCCACATGGATATAGTGAATAATAGGATTGCTTAGGTAAATATGCTCGCCTAAGCATGCCTCGTTCGAAAAAAGTCTAATCTGCTTTAAAATTTATAATTCTTTATTGCCTTAATTTTACGCCTCAAAATAATAGACGTAGTCTATAGGGGAAATCGACTACAAAATAAATGCTAAGCCGCGCTTATACGAGGTGTTGCATTTTGGTGGGTGACTGAATATTATTCGCGACTTGAAATAATGGAACACTAAAGGAATAGTATGTCACAATACCTCGTCATCGTCGAATCACCCTCAAAAGCAGGGACAATCAAGAAATATTTAGGGGAAGAGTATAAGGTTCTTTCTACTGTTGGACATATTCGAGATTTACCAAGAACTCAGTTAGGTGTGGACTTAAAGGATAATTTCAAACCACTCTATGTCACTATTCCTGGTAAGAAAAAAAATGTGGACGCCTTGCGAGAAGCTGCCAAACAGGCAGCTCATATATTTGTGGCAACTGACCCTGATCGCGAAGGGGAAGCTATCGGCTGGCATGTCACGCGCTTGTTGAAAAATCTGAACAAACCTATTTCCCGTGTCATGTTTTTTGAAATTACCAAGGCAGGGGTTCTGGAGGGAATGCGTAAAGCAACTGAACTTGACATGAACATGGTCAACGCTCAGCAGGCCAGACGAATTATTGATCGCCTTGTAGGATTCAAGGTGAGTCCATTTTTATGGCGGGTACTCTATTCCGGCCTGAGTGCCGGTCGCGTGCAGTCTGTTGCTTTACGGCTTATCTGTGAGCGCCAGGAAGAGATTGATCGATTTGAACCCCAGGAATATTGGACTATCAAAGCGGACGTTGAAACTGCCAAGAAAAAACCATTTGAGGCTGAGCTCCAAAAGGTCGATGACAAGAAGGCTTATATTCCCAATGAATCCATTGCGATAGAGCTCAGGAATGCTCTCAAGAATGAGCAGTATCTTGTATCTAAGGTTACTAAGAAACGTGTTCGTAGAAATCCTCATGCACCCTTCACAACATCTACGCTCCAACAGGCAGCCTTCCAAAAACTTGGATTTACTACCAAACGTACCATGACTCTTGCTCAGCAGTTATACGAAGGTGTGACTCTGGCGGATGGGGAAACAACCGGTCTTATTACTTATATGCGAACGGATTCAACCCGTGTAGCAGATTCTGCTGTTGAAACGGCTCGAGCCCAAATTAAGTCAAAATATGGTTCAGATTACTTACCAGCCTCGCCACGCCAATTTGGGAAAAAAAGTGGAAAAATTCAGGATGCCCACGAAGCAATTCGTCCAGCTAACCCTGAACTATCCCCAGATGATATCAAAGCCTCATTAACCGCACCGCAAGCCAAGCTATATGATCTTATATGGCGACGTTTTGTTGCTTCACAAATGGCGGTAGCTATTTTTGATCAATCCACTGTTGATGTAAAAGCCGGTACACGGTTTGATTTGAGGGCATCTGGTTCTGACCTGGTGTTTGATGGGTATCGAGTGGTTTATTTTGAGAATGTTGAAGAACAGGATAATCACCTCCCCTCAGACTTGGAAGAGAGTGAGAAACTTCAACCCCAGGAGGTTAAAGCAGATCAGCATTTTACCAAACCGCCAGCTCCCTATACCGAAAGCAGTTTGGTTAAAATCCTTGATAAAGAAGGCATCGGTCGTCCATCCACCTATGCCAATATCATCTCAGTGGTGCAGGCCAGAAATTATGTTCAATCTGAAAAGCGTAAACTCTATCCTACTGAATTAGGTAAAGTGACCAATAAGCTTCTGGTAGAGAATTTTTCTGAATTGGTGACGAAGACCTTTACCAGAGAAATGGAGCTGAACCTTGATAAAGTAGAAGAAGGTGAGAGCACCTATCTGGAAGTCATGACGGAGTTTTGGTCACATCTGGAAAAATGGCTGGCAGAATCTTCGAAATCCTATAGCGAACTCAAAAAATCTCTCCAGGAAGACAGTGGTGAAGCATGTGACAAGTGCGGCAAACCCATGGTCATTAAATGGAGTAAAAACGGGCGATTCCTGGCCTGTTCAGGATTCCCAACCTGTAAAAATGCACGACCTCTCGATTCACCAACCAAAGACGAAAACGGTGAGGAGAAAGTTGTTGAGGATCATGGGAAGTGTGAGAAGTGTGAGTCTCCGCTTGTCCTACGAGATGGTCGATATGGAAAGTTTTATGCTTGCTCAGCCTACCCCAAATGCAAATTCACCAAACCATTCACCATATTGATGCCCTGTCCCAAACCAGATTGTAAGGGAGATATTTCGCCCAGACGATCCAAGAGGGGTAGAACCTTTTATGGTTGTACAAAATATCCAGATTGTGACTTTGTCAGCTGGGATCCACCCATTGCACACAAATGTCCAGCCTGTGAAAATCCATACATGGTTGCAAAATCAACCAAGAAGAAGGGTGATTACGCCCTTTGCCCAAATTGTAAGCATGAAGTAAGCGTCAATGAGACGGAAGCTTCCTAGTTATAAAATTGAGAGAACAAAATGGCACGT
>JABIFX010000108.1 GCA_018650445.1 Fidelibacterota bacterium | reverse complement strand
TTCTTTTGATCGCTTTTACTCGTCTCTCTACTTCTGACTTTGGGCTCATTATTGGCTCCTTTTTCGGGTTGTTAGCCGCCCAAAGTATCTCTTATTTATTTAGATCAAATGAACCGAATTGGTCTGACTCCACACAGTAGAGGATCTGGATGTAACTTACATCTATGACTCACCCTTATTGTCATACCAATGACAGATGAGGTCATTTACTTCGTTAAAGGGTTTTTTAAAGGGGACGATTGGTCAGAGATCAGCGATAATTTGATCTCGCTGTGTCGTATCTTGTGGTTTCCATGACTCCAATTTCATCACTGATGATCTGATTTAAGAGTGGATCTTTTAATATTTGTGAGAGCTCAATAACTGATTCATTCAACAAGCACTTGTTCAAAATGATTCGAATCCCGTGACTATAATCAGCATACCAGTTTACATGCCCACTATAAAGTGGTTGGATTGGCTCACCATTTCGATAATGCCAGCCATAAATGATCACTTTATCCGGTTTGGAGATAATCTGATTCGACAATACCACATCCTTTTTGTGACCACTAACCAGAGAACCAAGAGGGTGTTCAGATATGAAGAGGGATCTGCTTAATTCTACCATTGAGTTATGCTCTTGAAAGATATCTATCGTGACCATCTCTGGGCTGGGGGGAATGGGCTGGGGTGATAGCTTGACTTCGGATGCATTCCAGATGAGATCAACCATTTTCCGCGTAGGCAGCACAGCACCCATGTGATCTACAACTTTTTGAGCCAGTATGGGTGTCATGGGGATCAGGAAATGATCGGCATCTGAACCAATGGATATGTAATCTGGCATCACAAAGAAGGTCAGCTTGTATCTTGTATCCTCGATTGTCATACCGGTTTCTACTGCTACCAATTCTCTGAGGAATCCAGGTATATTGCCTTTTAAAATTTCAGCCAGGATAGCTTCTTCCCTGTGAAACACATCCATGGATTCAATGGAACGGGCGAAGACTGCCCCAGAAAGGGCCTGGTCCTGACGTTGACTGAGTTCAAGCTTCAGGTTTGGATCAACAGTTTGATTTATAGTTTCATCACCAGATACAACTGAAGTGATTAGCCCCAGGCACAAAGTGAGCATCATTGAAATCATCGATTGAATTCCGGTCGTCATCTATGTATTACTTCCAATATTTTCGGGCAAACACAGGTAGAACTATGGTTCTTTGAATATAAGGACACGAATCCAAAACTAGTGTCTTTTCCCTTCTCCATCAATGCATTCGCCTTATTTTGTTTTAATGCAGATACCATTTCCATCCGTACCCACTATGAATCGCTGGGGTAATCCAGAAGGAGAAGTTCTCTTCTTTCTACACGCCAACAGCTACTCTTCAAAAATGTACCTGCCCTTTCTTGAGCCCTTGACAAATGATTATGATATCTGGGCGCCAGATTTACCGGGTCACGGTGAATCTCGTTGGAATGGTCGCATTGAAGCCTGGGCAAATTTAGCGGATTACTATATTACTTATCTTGATAATAATCCACCAGATAGACCTATGATCGCCATGGGACATTCAATTGGTGGGATAGTTATCATGCTCATGGCAATTCAAAGACCCGGCTGGTTTGATAAAATTATTCTACTGGATCCTGTTGTGCTTCCAAAAAGGATATTGGCACTAATGCGGGCTTTGAGACTTCTCTCATTAACCCATATCATTCCTCTGACTCGTGCAGCAGCCCGGCGCAGAAATCATTTCGAGAGTAGGGCTTCTGCGTTAGATCACTATTCGAAAAAGGCGATCTTTTCACGGTGGGAGCCTCGGTTTCTTAAAGCTTATGTCGAGACCTGTCTCAGCGAAAACGGCCAGGGCGCATTCCAACTGTCCTGTGCACCACTGCTGGAATCCAGTATTTATCAGTCTATCCCATTAAATGTCTGGTCCCTTCCTAAAAAGTTACCTGTTCCTGCCCTTTTCATCATTGGTGAAAAATCGGATACGGTAAATCAGCATGGCTTTAATCGGCTCAAGCGGTCCAGAGGAAATCATATTGTTAAAAGCATTGTTGCAGGTCATCTTTTCCCCTTTGAAAAACCTGCTGAAAGTATGGCTATCATAAAGGACTATCTGACTACATGAGAATTGAGATTCACGGTACCAGTATTAATGATCGAATTGTCGACCAAGCCGTGGATATTCTCAAAAATGGTGGTCTCATCATCTACCCCACGGATACCGTTTATGGACTGGGATGTGATATCACCCAAAAAGCAGCCATTGAAAGAATCTACCGGGTCAAGGGAATGGAAAAGCAGAAACCTCTTAGTTTTGTGTGCTCAGATATCAAAGACATATCCAAATATGCAAAAATTTCTACTGTAAATTATCGGGATCTTCGGAAGCACCTTCCTGGACCCTATACATTCATCCTACCTGGGACCAGAGAAGTCCCTAAGGTCTTGCTTTCAAAACAGAAAACAGTTGGAGTACGGATTCCGGACCACTCTCTCACACTTGCCATAGTTGAAGCCCTGGGCAATCCTATTATTTCAACAAGTGTCAATATCAGTGCAAAAAGTTTTGCAAGTGATCCACAGGATTTTTCTGAATATTATGAGGGTCAGGTTGATCTCATCCTGGACTCAGGTCCTACCTGGGCTGAATTATCTTCTGTGATTGATATGACGGATGATGAGCAACCCATAGTGATTCGGGAAGGACAGGGCGATGTCAGTTGGTGTCTGACATAATCATTGTAAAATGAAGCTATCATAGCTCAAGTAACCCCCAAAAATTTAGCTAAGTCTTAGTGAACAATAATTTCTCCATGGTATCGACCTGGAGATTTAGGCTGGTAAATTGGTGAATGAGACATTCTCTTTGTCCATAAATGACGTGCATCCAAGGGTGGAAGCAAGATGGGTTTTATGATACCGATTGCTTGATGATGGCTTCATGAAGCAGAGATAAGATTGAATCATAGGATTTATCTGTAGCCAGAGTCATCCCCATTTCACAGGTTCTACTGGTTGAATAATACCCATCAGCGTCAATGTCTATAATTTCATTTGACTCCATCTTAGTAGCGCTTTCAGTTAATCCGGGAACCAGTAAGCCCCTATCTCCTGCAAATCCACAACAGCCAGTATCCAGAGGAACGATGACCTCCTTGGCACAGCGTCGGGCAATAGCGACCATTTTATCCCCAAGACCCATATGTTGAGTTGAGCAGGTCACGTGTAAAACCACCTTTTCCTTCACATGCCACAGGCTGAGTTTTTCCAGCACAACATCATGGAGGTATTCCACCATATCATAAATTTCCAGGGCCCGCCATCGGGCCAGATGAATTCCAGACAAAATCTCATCATATTGAGCAAGATGCTTCGAGCAGGGGCTGGTATCCATAACGATGGGCAATTCACCTTCCCTGGAGCTAATCCATAGCATCTCAGTAGTTTGAATGGCTGCCTGCAGAGCAGCACCCGAATAGCCTTTGGAACTATAACTGAGACCACAGCAGAGATTTGATACATCCTGGGGATATCCAAAACCAATACCAGCATTTGTGAGTATTTCTGCAAAGGCTTCAGCCACAGGAAGACCCTCCTGATCAGGATTTGCCAGACTGCGCGTCAAACAAGAGGGGAAGTAAATGACATCCAAGTCGCTGGCCTGAGGAGGTAAAGCTCCCGTGGCTGACTTCAATTGCGGATTTAAAGCAGGGATGGAACCTCGAGAAATTTTATTTAACACTTTCATCCCTTGCTGAATTTTCTGACTTCTCACAGCATGTCGCAAAGGGGTGATTAAGCGCAGGAGGACTCTTACGCTACGTATGGTCTCAGCAAAATATTTCTGGGCAATCCCATGAATGACCTTCCCAGGAGTCCCGTGGCTTTCCGCTCGCAATTTCTTCATCATCAGACCGGTATCAATATCTACAGGACAACTCATGCTGCAGAGACTATCTACTGCACAGCTCTCCACACCAGAAAAACGAAATGCCTTTTGCATCCGCCTTACACGGCTCTCGTTGCCTGGCGTTTCACCCAAGCACTCAATTTCTCGCAGAACGCCGATTCTTTGACGCGGGGTTAGGCTAAAGTCTTCGGAGGGACAAGCAGGTTCACAGAGTCCGCATTCAATACAGGGATCAATGATTTCATCAACCAGAGGGATGGGTTTAATGTTTTTCAAGTGAATCTGATCATCTCGGCTGATGAGTACATCGGGATTTAAGATGCCATTGGGGTCCAGGAGTTTTTTAATCTCCAGCATAATTTTGTATGCTGTTGTTCCCCATTCCTTCTCGACAAAGGGCGCCATATTTCGGCCGGTACCATGCTCCGCCTTGAGGGACCCATCATATTTATCCACAACCAGATCGACCAATTCACTCATAAATACTGCATACAGGTCAAGGGTATGCTCCTGATCAAGATCCAGGCTCAGTTTGAAGTGAATGTTACCATCCCCTGCATGACCAAAAATGACAGCATCGTCATAGGCATAGCGCCGAAATAACTCCTTGAGATCTTTTATCCCTCTGGCGAGATCTTTAACCTTAAAACAGATATCTTCGCTGAGCACTGTGGTACCTGGGGGTCTGGTTGCTGCATGTAATGGACCTAATTCTCGACGCACTTTCCAGAGCTTGTCTCGTTGGACAGAATTGCTAAAAAATTGCGGTAGGCTGGCCGCATGTTTTTCGCTGATTATTTGAACAGCTGCTGCCACCATACTATTTAATTGCTGGGAATCATTGGATTGATATTCTATCAGTAATGCAGCAGAACCTGGGGCAATATACGTATCCTCATCAAATGGTAATCCTGGGAGATGCCTCACAGCTTTCAGAGCGGAATCATCCATGATTTCAAGAGCAGAACTACCGGCTTTCCTTAGTTTAGGAACCAGACGAGCCGCCTCAATGATGGAAGGAAGAAATATGAGGGCGGTGGCCTTTTGTGAATATAGAGGAACTGTTTTTAATGTCACTCTTGAGATGAATCCCAGGGTGCCCTCAGAGCCCACCATGAGATGTGCCAGAATGTCCAGGGGCTCCTCATAGTCCAAAAAACTATTCAATGAGTAACCCATGGTATTCTTAAGCTTGTACTTGTCCTTTATGCGTTGCTTGAGAGTCTCATCTCCTCTAATACGGATGCGCAGACGGTTGAGACCATTATGGATGTGGGGAGCCAGAGATTGAAGTCTGGCTTTGTCCTGAGGATTTGCAGAATTCAAGACCAAGCCATTTGGTAAAACCAACTCCATCCCAGCCAGTGTCATATAGCTGTTATACTTGGTCCCTGACCCGATTCCACTGGCATTATTGGCCACAATACCGCCAATCAAGGCGGAACGTATGGAGCCGGGATCCGGACCAATTCGATACCCCAGTGTTTCGAGACGCTGATTCGCTCTGGCAGCCACAACACCAGGTTCCAGAACAATATATTGACCCTGTTCCAGGACTTCCATATTGCGCCATCCCTGTTTGACCTCAACCAGAATGTCATCGGAGATAGATTGACCGGAAAGGCTGGTCCCCCCCGCCCTGAAAACCACATGTCTGTTTCGATGATTGGCTTCCCGAAAAATATTAACAATATCTTTTACCGTAGTGGCTTTGATGACAGTGTGAGGGAGTAATCGGTAAAACCCGGCATCCCTGGCATAGGCATGACGGTGTATCAGATCTGTGAGTACTGATGCTTTGGGGAGCACTTTTTTAAGTGCCCGTAGGGTGAGTCTTCTAGAGTTTTTAATATCCATCAGGCGGAGTGAATGAATGGATATGGCACATGAGATAACCCTTAATTAAAGGAAAGTCTCAAAATTCTTTCTGTAACTGTTGAGACAGGGACACAGGTCGGAGTAACTGCAACATCAGCATCCATGTAGCTTACACTGGAAATTACACGCTCATCATTGCTTAGAATTGATGCATAGATGACTTCCAGACGATCACTTGATAAACTAAAAAATCCGTCGATATCTAATGCATCAAGAACCAGATCAAGGGTGAATACGCCTGTCGTGGTATCTGCAGACCAAAACCCATCTGAAGTTAGTGGGGATGTTGAAATGATGACATTGGGAGCACACCCTGTCCCCCAATTAATCGGTAATTTGCCAGAGAGCGTCCCACTTAGATTATCTCTCAAAATCACTGTGCCTCCTATGGGGATAGAATCCGCATCCGTATACAGGTCTGACTCAATCAGGATCAGCGTACCTGCGGATATGGTAACAGAGTCGACACCATTCTGGGAAGTAGTAAAAGCCAGGGTTGTGTCACGCAGTGTGGTAGACTCAACGTTAATCGTCATTTCCGTGAAAGTGTATTCCCCGGTCAGAGGATGTATGTTTTCAGGAGTAGCCTCATCATCCTCACAGCCAATCAACAATCCCCCAATGATTGATATGATCACTCCAGCTCTAATGATATTTAACATGATGTCACTCCTTAAGAGCAAAAAGGCCGCAGGAGCGGCCTTTTTGCACATATTTTAAAGTATTACTTAAAAACTTTTCTGAAGACCAACTGCAATTACAGTTGCAGTTTTCATATAGGTTTCGTCTCCAGTCAGAGTTGGTGTTACTGTACCTGTTGTTAGATCAACATCTGCGGCATAGATAACACCTGACTTTGAACCTTCTTCATATGTGGTATTAGAGAAGCCTAGAGTGACCGCCAACTGAGGGTTCAAACTATATTTTGCACCCAGACCAATTGTGTTGGAATTTAGGCTATAGCTGAGATCTGTCTGATACGCTTCCAAGGCACCACTTGTGGCAATGAGGTATCCACCACTGAGCAGAAGAGATTCGCTCAGTGCAAATTCAACACCGACAGCGATTTCAGTACCATTTTCCACATCGGCTTCATCACCATCCCAATCTACATCTTCATTGAAATACATATTGTAGTCAACGGCAATATTCAATGAAGGCATAACCAAATAGGATAATCCAATTCCCAATAAGGCAGGCATATCAGCATTGCTCTCAGCGCCATCCGGGAAAAGACCTGAGCCATCAACGGTAGTTTCATTGGTCAGTACGAGCGGGGCCATCATTTCATAACGAATACCAATATTAAGTTTGTCCATAAGGCTGATATTAAGACCAACGATTGGGGCAAAACCTGCTCCGGTCTGTTTGGCATCAACCTCAAGATCCTGTGTGGCGTCTGCGTTATCAGCCATAGCATCACCGTTAGCTTCATACTCAACTGCTGAGGCTGATGCACCTGCTGCTGCACCGGTATAGGCGGCAATGGCATTATCTACGCTGTAACCTGTTGGATCAATTCCAAAAGCAACAAGTCCAGCAGTAATGGCACCATCAAGATCAATTGCAGATAGTGGAGTAGTACCAAGGAATTGGCCTGCACCTATTCCAGCAGTCAGACCAGCAGCAGCGCCTGTGGCACTTTCAGCTGCAGCTGCATATTGTAGAGCACCTCCGTGGAGTAAGCCAGCGATAGTGCTAAAGAAAGCAGTCGCAGACGTCATGGATCCATCGGCGACGCCCGGATAGGTTGGGTTAGCCTGGATGTCTTTGACATATCCCTTATAACTGTTTGATGCCTGAAAGTAACGGACACCGGCCGAAAGAGAAATCATATCATTGATCGCATAAGAAACTGAAGCCTGTCCACCCATGTATAAAGATGTACCATCAAAATCTACATCAAAACTATAAGCTGAAGTTGGGATTCCAGCAGCAGAAAGACTTGCTGGGATTGCAGAGATTGGAGCTTCGAATGAAGGCAGACCATCCTCAAAGACAGCACTTCCACCACCCCCGATAGGAACAAAACCGGCAGAGAAAACCAATTTGTCCATCTTATAAGCAAAATAAAAGTTGGGGAATACAGGTGCAAAGGTTGAACCTTCATACTCTGCATCCAAAGTGGTAACTCCAGCACCTGGAATTGAAGCCAAGCTGGTAATTGTTCTGCCCTGTGTAATTGTTTGGCTACTCAGATACAGATGCATTCCGTTATCCAGCTTGGTCAATCCAGCTGGGTTAAAAAATACAGCGTCCAGATCTGTAGATGCTCCACGAGCCATCATGCGAATCTGTTCAGCGCTCTGGTTTGTGTTTTCTACCATACCGCCACCAAATGCCATGCTGATCATCAGCAGAAGGGGTAATACGCGCAAAAGCTTACTCATCATTTTCTCTCCTTGTTTATTGTCTTAATACAGACTCGACTTGAATATCCGTATCTGTGTAAAGTGATCACGTAAAATAGAAGTGCTTTTCATCTAAGCAAATTAAAATGTGCTTATGTAAAATGCCCCGGTTTTTAAATTAAAAATGAACATACCAGTCGGTCTGTTCGTTTATTTGTTTCCTGCGGATGACAATTCCCCTGGGGGCAGAATTTTCAGGAACCACGATATAGTTTTGTATTTCCTGAAATAGTTCTTCATTGGCCAACAATTGAGCCGGGTCTAAGAGTAGGCCAATCACCATGAGTTGATACTCGCCTGCTTCCAGTTGGACAAAATAAGCGACACTATCTGTACCAGGATTAATTGGGTCGCCATAGGTAATAAAATGATCAATGACTTTATATTCTGGCTCGTCTATGCGATCAAAATCCAGGTCTTTATCGAATACAACAAGCACAGCACCTTCAAGTGAATCAGGCCAACTGGCAAAAATCACTTCTCCTTCAACACCGGCGATGGCTTCCAGACTTTCCGGTTTTTCACAGGCAGTCATAGCTATGAACGATACAATGATAAATATGAGGGCAAAACGCATTAGAAGCGCCTCTCTATAGTGAATGTTGCTATACGCTCTTCTTCAATATTTCGCTCCAGTTGGGTATAGTAGTATTGGAAGATATTTTCCACCCGCAGGAGAAAGTGCCAGTCTTTATATGATCTCCCAAGCCCTGCGTTCACGATGTGAATGGGAACTCGGGCATCAGCGCCAGTGAGATTGTTTTCTTGAAAAAGTTCCACACTTTCCATGCGGCTGAGGTATCGATACTCAATTGATGCATCCAACCCCCAATAGTGTATGCCCAACGAACTGATCCAATGATATCGATGACGATAGGACAGGGTATCCAGAATCTCACCCTGCGCATCTGTCTCCATAGGGTCCAGCACCGTAAATGCCGACTTGTAATCTATTAGGTTGTTGAATGCGCTTAATCCCATACCGACTTCCAAACCCATAATACGGGCGTCAGCAATATTAGTAAAATGAATAACAGCATCTGAATTTGGGACTGGCTCGATGAAATCTTCAAATTTGTTATGAAAAATGGCTGCATCCAATTTAATCAGATCCAGAACGCCTATCTGCCCTGCAAGAATAGTGATCCCAAATTCACGATTGATACTGGTCTCTGACTCAAGATCCGGGTTTGGCTCAACCGTAAAAATACTTCTCCGGGCTGAGGTAAACATTTCTGCCACCGTGGGTACCCTAAATCCCTTACCTGTGGAAATACGCAAACCCAGCCATGGCGATGGTTTCCAGTTTAGTGCAAGTTGGGGGGTAAACACATCATCCTGACTCCGACCATCTACTTGATAGGTTTCCCAACGACTTCCTGCAGAAAGGGTGAATTGGTGTAATCTTTTTTCCAGAAGAAAAAAGGTGGCAAAGGATGAGCTGGTGTGATCGCCAAATATTTGTGCATCTACCTGGTTCTGCTGCATGGTCAATCCAAAAATACTGGTAAGGTTCGTGGTCCAACTTTTACTGGCCTGAACTTCTTCATAAAAGCGATTTTCGTTTGAGTAATCAGGATCTACACCAAAATTGGTCCATTCATTCCAATAGGCGCTCCCCTTGGTTTTTATGACCAGATCCTGAGAATACACATAATTGTAGTGACCATTCAAAACAACTTTTTGTCCTTGAGTTCCATCGTTTTCTGATCCCTTTGGTGCGCTAAAGGGGTTTGCAGGGCTCTCCCAGATTGATGTCAACCCTGATTTATCATCAAGGATTTTCATAAAAATTGCAGCTGAGTGCGCATTGCCGAAATTCAATTTGAGCTTAGCAGAAACATTGATGGCCTCCTCCCAGTTCAATTCCATAAAACCATCATCGTTACGTTTCTGCACCCGTATCCAGGCCGCATGATTTCCAATACTCCGTGAATGTGATATCTCTGTATTGTATAGCAATCCTCGTTTCTCACGCCATCGCCACTCGTCAACCCGGGGATGACTATAAACTCCAATCTTTGTTGATATACGGGTTTCCGGTCGTGCAGGAGCATTTCGAGTGATAATATTTACCACACCACCCATGGCACTGGAGCCGTACATGGCGGAACCACCTGATTTAACAATCTCGACTCTGTCAACTTCTGAAGTAGGTATGGTCGCCCAGGTCACATTCCCTGCGGCACTTCCCAGCATGGGAATACCATCAAGCAAAAGTAGCGACCGGCTACCGGCACCCATGGTATAGCCTGAAGTGCCTCGGATATTTAATTGTCCTTTAATGGTAGAGACACCTGATTCATAAGATAGGATATCTATCATATTGACGACTGCTTTGGCTTGAATCTCTCGTGGACCGATCGCTGAGACTGAAAAGGGCGACTCAAGAATATCCTGTGCCTTACGACTGGAGGTGACCACTACCTGTGGAGAGCCCAGTACATTGGCTTTCAATTCAACGGATAAATCGACAGAAATATCAACGGTTACACCGATGTTTTTCTCAACATATGGCGCATAACCCATCATGGAAAAGGAAATCGTATGCTCCCCAGGGATTAAGCCACCTAATTGGTAATAACCCTCCAGATCACTGGTGGTACCAAGGGAGCTTCTCTGAATTTGAATATTGACTCCAGGTAGCCCTTCTCCTGTTTTAGCATCTGTGACCCTGCCCTGGACAACACCTACTGCCTGTCCATATCCCGACAGGGTGAATAACATCAACAACAGAGTTAGCCAGCAACTCAGCTGTAAGGGTCTTGCCTGTTGATTAACATATATTTTCATGAAGAACTGAATATAGAGTTTCTGCCAAAGTCAAACAACGTGAAAAAATACTGAACCACCTGGGTTATGATTAATCAGAGGGAGTTATATGGATTTGTTTTCCATTGAAATTTATTTGTGTGCGTAAATCATTTATAGAAGAACGGACTATTTTACATATAGCATCTATTGAATATTCTGTCTTTTTCACAGTTACCAGAGCTAAACAGTTATTTATTACTATATAAGGTTTATACTTATTCATCCTCATCATTATAAATACATGTCTATTATTAATTATTAGTAAATATTAATTACAAACTAAGCAGTTTTGGCACAATGGTTGCGTAAACGCAAGTAATGCTATTATGTAAAATAATTAACCGGAAAACCCATGACTGACAAAAAGGATTCATCAGGCAACAGGTGGCAGCGCCATGTATGGCAACCACACAGTTACAACAATCGTGAGCGCTTAACCACAGGAACATTTCTACAGTCCTTTTGCCCACATTGTGACGCGGAATTGACTCATGATGACAAGTTGTCATTGGCAATTCAAAACACCGCTGGAGAAATAGGTATTCTCGACCTCAGTCCCTATTTGAATAATTTCTCCCGCGAGACGAACATTGACCTCCATGAGGGTCAGAAGATGAAAGATGTTATCTGCCCTCACTGTCAAAAATCACTCATCATTAAAGATAAAACCTGCGAGAACGGGGATTCCCAGGTCGCAGGGTTCATCGTCGGTGTGGGCAACACACGAGCATCATTTTTTATTTGCACTAAAATAGGTTGTCACTGGCATGCCATGTCTGCAGAGGACAGCTCGCGTATCATGCTGGAGGATAGCGATGAATGGTAAGCCTGGGTTGAAGTTCAACTCGATCAGTTTGATGCTGCTGTTTCTCATTGCCAGCATCCTCGCCGTGACAGGATATCAACAAGTCCCTCAGACAGATTCTGAAAAACGACTCTATTTTCAGAACTCTGGTGGACCCGTTCTTTTTGACCATGAACAACACGCTGACCGGGCTGAAGGCTGCGAAAACTGTCATCATCAGCTGTACAGCGCCGATGTTTATGCAGAGTGCGTTGAATGTCATGATGACGATTTCTCCGTTGATGATTTCTCCCATACCGAGCTCCTGGAAATTGAGGATCATGAATGTGCCTACTGTCATGATATCCACGATGAGCGTGAGCCCCAGAATTGTCGCCAATGCCATTCACAAGCACTCCTTGAACCAGTTATAGAAAACAACTGTGTCAACTGTCATGATTTCCAAAGAGGTGATGACGAATGGGAAGAAGCCAACATCTCACATGAACAAATGTTGGAGGCTCATGAAAATGACTGCACCAACTGCCATGCCGTGGAAACCATCAGTTCTGCCTATCACTCCCAATGCATCAAATGTCACGATTATGAAAGTGCCAGAGTTTTTGGAAAAGTCGCAGCTGAATGGGATTGTCAAAGCTGTCATCTGAAATGAGAGACTGATTTTTCGAAGCCTATTTCGCAGAAAGAACTATTTTGATGAGATCAAACCCCTTAAACAAACTACTTAACAAGCCACCTTCTGTCTGCGTGTCTCATGATGAAATTCTTGATATGCCTGAACCGGACTATGTTGTCCTTCCCATGGATTATACCCAGAGGGAATTGTACTCTTGGAAAGTAGCCATCGGAGACAAGGTACGACAGAATCAGATCATTGCTAAAAACAGCATGGGGGTTTGTCTACACACCCCGATCAGTGGGACTGTTTTTGACATTAAACCAATCTGGTCTGAGGGAGGCATCCACATACCTGCTGTGTGTATCACCAGAGGTGAGGGCGATGCAGTTTCAGTGGATGAAATCTTTGAGCAGTATGGCGTCAACCCCAAAGAAGCCACTGTCGATGATCAATTGAAAGCCATGGGTATTCATCCTCCCTGGCTGCCCCTCTCTACCTCAGCAGTTTCTGAGGAACACACGCCTGAAGCCATTGAAAATGTTGTTATTGTTGGGTTTGATGAAGAACCCGAGATCAACATTCAATATAATTTACTTGCCCAGAGATTGAACGATGTGCTAGAGGGATTCAGTTTTCTAAAAACAATAATGCCAAATGCAACTCAGGTTCTTCTGGCAGATCGAAATTTCTGCAAGCAGATAAAGGATCAGGTACCGGGAGAGATTCAACTAAAATCAATCTCCCCGAATTATTCTGCCCGATTGCTGGATCGAAACATCCCTAAGTATGCAAACATCCGCTTTGATCATCATCGCGATTATGCGCTTCAAAAAACTGTGGTGATCTCAATAGAACGACTGCTGGTCTTGACTGCGGCGATAAAAAATAGTCAGCCTTTTACTACCAAGTATCTCACTGTTAGTAATAAAATGCCCTCTGATCATAAAATGGTCTTAATTCACCATGGCACCTCCATAAGATCTATCCTGAATTTCACGGAATTCTCCAAATATCAGCCAGAGAGCATCATTGCTGGCGGACCGATGAAGGGCATCTCTCAATTTAATAATTTAACCCCCTTAACCCGGTCCTGTGATGGCCTCCACCTCCTCGGGGAAAAGGAGATCACCAGTGGTCCAGGAGACCACTGTACAAATTGTGCCGCCTGCATCCGGATCTGCCCACTAAATCTACAGGTTCACCTCATAGGACGGTATGTGGAGTTTGAGAATTTCACCTCTGCCAATGAATATCACCCTGAACAATGTATGGAGTGTGGTCTGTGTTCCTATGTGTGTCCAGCCCAACGCCCATTAGTCCAATTTATAAAGCTTGCTAATCAATATGGTAACCAGAAAAATGAACACAAACCACAAACTCAATGTAGCATCGAGTCCCCACTGGAAGAGTGGGATCAGCATTGCTCGTCTTCAGCAGCTATGGCTGATAGCCCTGCTGCCAGTCATTAGCGCCAGTATTTACCGATTCGGATATGACGCACTAAAGATCTACTGTCTTTGCATTGCCACTTCGGTCGTTGTTGATGCCGGAGTAAACCTGATCATTAAAAGCAAGGACGCTGTTACAAACTGGAGCAGCTTGCCTTTAGCTATTCTACTAGCAGTTATGCTTCCTGTAGGTGTCCCCTGGTGGCTGGTTGTGATCGGTTGCTTCATCATGATCTTCATTGGCAAAAAGCTTTTTGGTGGAATGGGAGCTTATCCTGTCCATCCCGTCATGCTGACCTATGCCATGCTGGTCATTTCCTGGCCTCAACATTTTGATAATACAAAAGCCCTGTTGAGCTACAACTGGGACGTTCCCATGATCGATGTTTTGCAGATCTCAAAAACCTATGGTCTCAATGGGGAAGCTCTATTCAGTTGGCAAGACCTGCTGATGGGAAACCAGGTTGCTGCCCTTGGGAATGGAATGGTGCTTTTTATCATTATTGGGGGTCTGATGCTGATCCTCATGAATGCCATCAGTTGGCACATCCCTACTGCCTTCATTCTAGGTGTTGTCGGGATGAGCACAATCCTCCAGCTGATAGATCCTGAATTGTCTGCATCCCCATTATTTCATTTACTATCGGCCAGCACATTACTGGGTGCCTTTTTCCTGGCAACCGAAACAACCACATCTCCTGTGAATCCCATACCAATGCTGATATACGGCTTCTTTGGAGGTGCTCTATTGGTCCTTCTGCGATCCTTCTCGGATCATATTGATGGAATCGCATTTACCATCTTAATTATCAATTTTATGGCCCCCCTCTTGGATCGGATAACCCCCAGAATTTGCGGAATGGAGCTCGGACATCATGCGTGAAATTGCAAAACTGGTGCTGGTGCTGGGACTCATTTGTGGAATCTCTGCTGGCAGCCTCTCAACCGTACGTACCTATCTGGCAGACCGGATTGAACAACAGAATGATTTGTTTGTTAGAGGACCCGCCCTGGAGCTGCTATTGCAGCAGCCAGCTCAGGATATCCTCGCCAATAAACTGATCATTGACTCACCAGAAGGACAAGCTCTATTGTTCTATATAATGGATACTGGTAGAGTAAGCGGTCTGGCCATCGAAACAGTAGGTAAGGGCGGATATGGCGGGGATATCTCACTTATGTTGGGTGTCAATATGGAATCCAACCAACTCCTGGGGCTGGAGATCATCAAACACCAGGAGACCCCGGGTATAGGGGCACAGATCGAGAAGACGACCTTCCGAAACCAATGGCGCAAGCTATCAACCAGAGATCCTGTCCGCCTAATAGCTGCTGGTGGTACTATTGACGGCATAAGCGGGGCAACCTATTCCACCAACGCTGTTATGGACGGCACCCAAAAAGCCATATCAGCGTTTAATAATTCTAAAGATCAAATCAGTGAATTAATCCAACAGGCTAATTCTGCTGATCAACAAATTGAGTAATTGAGGTCATCAATAATGTCTCGTTTTTTATCTGTACTGGTTCATGGTATCTGGAAGGATCTACCACCTTTCAGGTTGGTGCTGGGTCTGTGTCCTGCACTAGCTGTCACTGCATCAGCCAACAATGGTATGGGCATGGGATTATCGGTTACTTTCGTGCTTATTTTTTCAAATCTAACCATCTCATTATTGAGAAATATCATTCCAGATAAAGTTAGAATTGCCAGCTATATCGTCATTATAGCCACACTGGTGGTTCTGGTAGAAATGATCCTTCAGGCATACTTCTTTGGATTATCACAACAATTGGGAATCTACATTCCCCTTATCGTGGTGAATTGCATTATTCTGGGTAGAGCTGAGGCATTTGCTGCCCGCAATCCTGCATTCCTCTCAGCTGTGGATGGTTTTAGTGTGGGATTGGGATTCACCTTTTCACTCACGCTGGTTGGCAGCATTAGAGAAATTCTTGGCGCAGGTACCTGGTTTGGGATACCCCTGACAGGTCCAGACTTTGAACCCTTTGCATTTTTGGTGAAAGCACCGGGGGCGTTTATCTGTCTTGGTTTGATTTTGGGATTGATGAATGCCTATGGCCGCTGGCGCGGTGAAAATGTTATCCAGTAACAATTTATTGAGGCTTTAAGATGGACTTAATTCTTCTGGCGATCAGTGCAATATTTGTAAACAACATTCTGCTCGCTCAATATTTAGGAAACTGCCCATTTATGGGTGTTTCAAAGAAACTGTCAACATCACTGGGAATGGGGGTAGCGGTTATTTTTGTAGCGACCCTGGCTTCTATTTTCACCTGGCTGGTCTATTACTATATCCTGGTTCCTCTGGAATTAAAATATATCCAGACACTGATATTTATTCTAATCATCGCCTCCCTGGTTCAGTTTGTTGAAATTTTCTTAAAGAGATTCAGTAAAGGACTCTACAACGCATTGGGGATCTATTTACCTCTCATTACAACCAATTGCGCAGTAATGGGTATTGCATTGTTAAATATCAAACATGAATTCGGCTTTTGGGAAATGGTGGTATTTTCCATCTCCAGTGCTGCTGGTTTTACGCTGGCAATTCTCCTGTTTGCCAGCATTCGCGAGCGACTATTTATTTCACATGTCCCACAATTCATGAGGGGTTCCGCTATTGCTCTGGTAACTGCAGGGATCATGTCCTTGTCGTTTATGGGTTTCTGCGGAATGGTGAATTGAAGTATGCAAACTCTGAATAATTTTGAAACGGACCTGCTTTTATGTTAACTCCAATACTTGTCATGTCAGGCATAGGTACAATTGCAGCTATCGGGCTTGGAATAGCTGGAAAAATATTTTATGTCGATGAAGATCCTCGGATCAAGCATGTTTTAGACTTATTGCCAGGCGCTAACTGTGGTGGTTGTGGATTTGCAGGATGTTCTGCCTGTGCCGAGGCCCTGGTGGAAGGTTCAGCTCCAGCTAGCATCTGTGTGGTAGGTGGTGCAGAAACGGCCGGTGAAATTGCTGGATACCTTGGTCTCGGTGATGTGAATATCGAACCTCAAATGGCAACTCCGGACTGCAAGGGTGGAAGCCGGGCAATCAAGAAATATACCTACTCCGGCTTTGATGACTGTCGTGCAGCGATGCAGTATTATCGCGGTCCCATAGAGTGTGATCATGGCTGTATCGGATTGGGAACCTGTGTTAAGGCTTGTAAATTCGGAGCCATTGAAATGGGTCATGAAGGTCTTCCTGTTTTTGATCCAGATCGCTGTGTTGGATGTGGTGAGTGTGTGAGAGCTTGTCCCAAGGGTATCATCTCAGTTATCTCGGAAAAAACGAAAATTCTCCACTGGAATCAATATACAGAATGTCTGGCTCCCTGTCGTCAGAAATGCCCTGCTCAGATCAACATCCCCAAGTACATCAAATTTATCCGGGAAGGGAAATATACCGAAGCGCTGCTAACGATTAAGGAACGAAATCCTCTTCCACTTGTCTGTGGAAGAGTCTGTCCTGAGCCCTGTGCTTTAGCCTGTCGACGTAGTATTGAAGATGAACCAGTGGCCATTAACTATTTAAAGCGCTTCGTGGCTGATTGGGAAATGGAACAGGGTACCCGGCTACCAATACCCATTTCTCCCTCCACCGGTTATAGAGTTGCCATTGTTGGAGGTGGTCCTGCTGGACTTACGGCAGCGTATTTCCTCCGTCGCCTGGGACACGAGGTGGAGATCTTTGAACTGAAACCTAAACTAGGTGGCATGTTACGCTATGGTATTCCTGAATACCGACTTCCTAAAAAGATATTGGATTGGGAAATTCAGGGAATTTTGGATCTTGGAGTCAAGGTCACCACAACTGTGGAGTTTGGAAAAGATTTTACACTGGAACTTTTGAAGGCAGAGGGTTTTCAGTCAGTGATCCTGGCAGTTGGAGCCTGGTCTGAGCATCAATTGAAAATTGAAGGTGATCATCTGGAGGGTGTGTACAGCGGTATTAACTTTCTCGAGCAATTCCACGGAGACAGTTTACCACCAGTTGGAAAACGTGTTGTCGTAATTGGTGGTGGTAACACAGCCATGGATGCCGCCCGCTCCTCCTTGCGTCTGGGATCAGAGAAGGTTACTATTGTTTACCGTCGTTCCCGAGATGAGATGCCTGCAAACCCAGCGGAAATTGTTGCTGCAGAGGAAGAGAATATTGAATTTGCCTTCCTGAGTGCACCCAATCGGATTCTGGGTGATTCCGGCAAAGTTACCAGTCTCGAAGTACTTGCCATGAAGCTTGGTGAATCTGATAAAGATGGCAGGCGACGGCCAGTGGTTATTGAGGGGTCTGAGAGAATCATTGAATGTGACACCATTATCCAGGCTATCGGACAGTTTCCAGATCTGAAATTCAATCATGGACCTATGAAGCTCGAGCTACCGGAAACACGTTGGCATACAATTGATGCCGAGGAAACCACTCTGCAGACGGATATCCCGGACATTTTTACTGCTGGTGATTGCTTTACTGGACCAGGGTTGGCAGTTGAAGCCATTGCTGCAGGACGATACGTTGCCCGATCGGTTCACTATCATATGACCGAAGGAGAAATTCCTCCCATCTATGATCAGCAAAAGGATTTTATCTACGGTTCACTTCATGAATCCATCCTGGGTGTCCATTCGACTCCCAAAATTCACGAATCAGTTATCTGTCTTGAAGACCGACTTGGTACCTTCCTGGAAGTAGAAGGGACCATAAATGAGCAGGATGCTCTGAATGAGTCAAAACGCTGTTTGGACTGCGGTGTTTACTGCTACTCTGAGGATCCTCCGGAGTTGCAGCAAGTATCACAAGTGGGGATTGCAGAAATAAAGGTATCTCAGAATTAGATAAACTCTTCGAATTGGATCGGTACTGCTGGCCCTGTTTTATCGCCTGATAATACGGGGCTGGTTAGTTTTTTGTGATTTGGTTATCTGACTGAATGCCGCTTATTCAAATATGCCAGCAGGGCTACATCAAGCGATTGGTCCGTGGTTAAGGGGACATAATCCACATGCTGTTCACGACTCCGTGCACCTAGCTTGGTTCTAAAATCATCTACAGCAGTCTGATAGTCCTTCTGGATATGCCAGGGTTCCGTCGCCATGACTTCTCCTGATTCCATATCCTTGAATTTAGCCTGGGCATCAAAGGCAAAATCCACTTCACGGGGGTCCAGAATGTGAAACACCAGAACTTCATGTTTATCATGCCTGAAATGTTTGAGTCCATTCAGAATGTTATCCAGGTCATCTAGCATATCTGAAATAATGATCACCAGACCGCGACGGTTGATACGATCAGCGAGATGATGGAGACTATGACCAATAGCGGTTTCCTCTCCTGGACTGACATGTTCGAGATGGCTGAGAATATTATTCAACATAGAGGGGCGTGATGAAGGTCGGATATGAGTACGAATCTCAGTATCAAACAGTGTGAGACCTACTGCATCCTGTTGTCTGAGCAAAAGATAGGTAAGGGCTGCGGAGAGATAGCTTCCATACTGTAATTTGCTGATATCTCCAGAAGCATAGGCCATGGATTTGGACATATCAAGCATGAGGTGGGCTTTGAGATTGGTTTCTTCTTCAAATTGTTTGACATAGAAGCGATCAGTTTTGCCATACAGACGCCAATCCAGATAGCGCAGGTTGTCCCCTGGGCCATAGGCTCGGTGTTCAGCAAACTCTACTGAGAATCCATGATAAGGGCTTTTGTGGAGACCCACAATGAATCCCTCAACCACCATACGAGCTCTAAGCTGCATATTTGCCAGAGTCGCCAGGGTGCGAGGATTCAAATATTTTCGTTTATCAGTTGCCACTTTTATCCTTTAATCTCATTGTAGTTTTTGTTGAATTCCACACTTCGAGTTCCCTCGCTTCGCTCAGCCTCAGTGTGACACTTTACTCCTCACTCAAAATGGATTAACCAGGGCCATTCTCAAATAAGACCTATCCCAAAAATCTTTCTCATCTCCTGTATCAATGTCTGCCCAATAATCTGCATCCCCTCCCCAACCATAGGCCAGAGTAATAATAGGTAATTTTGCCAAAGTGAGGTCGAATTTTACTTCAGCACCATAGGTTTCCAGAACCTTTTCGGAATCAGGAATATATCCAAAATCATAAAATAGAGCTGTAGTAATATTCTGCACACCTAACCCGAATACATTAACAGGGACTTCCTCCAGGATGGGCATACGCAATTCTGTCACTGAATAAATGAGTTCATTGGCTGGATATTGACCGACCTGTCCCCTTAAGCTATATGATTCTGGACCATCAAACAGCCCCGTACTTCGAATAGCGGTCATATATTGTGTTGAAAAATATAATGGTCCTGACTCAGAAAAACCCAACTCATCCTGAATACGAATACCACCAGTTTGACCCACATATTTCATCCGTCCATAAAGAACTACTGGTAGTGTGGGGATATCATAATTAAAAAAGCCTTCCGCCCAATATTTGCTGTAATCATTTTCTCCCCAGATGCTGGAGATCCCGCGTTCTGCATGGGCGAGAAATCCTAGCCCATCGCGTGGTAAAAAATAGGTTGATGCATGGGGTCTCTGTGATTTCCAGATATAGGTCAACCCAATATTGAATTCATCTGTTGTAGGGCTAAGTACTATTTGTCCTGTCTCTGGATCTTCCATGTCATCCAGGGTAATCACCTCCCGACTCATGAATTGAACCCTCCATTTGAGACTATGGTTCGAGGATAGTGATTGACCCATGTTCATGGGAATACTGGCTGCCAGGCCAACACCATTCCGATTTTCAATGAAATTGAATCTGTAGGTGCTGTAATAATTCATGCTCAAATTTTTCATTCCATAAAAGTGCAGGGCAGGTAAAAACTGGAGGTTGGTATAACTGACATATCCTCCGAAATAATTGTCGAAGTATGGGAAAAATCCACCAAGCTGAAAAATGTGCTTCCCAAGAGCATCCTCGGCCGCACCCAGTAAGAGCAAAGCATCACCCAGAGGCCAGATAAACTTAAAGAGGGGTCGTACTGTTCTTAGCGATCGATAGTCTTGAGGCTCTTGCAATAGCATATCCGCGTGATAGTCAATCGGGGGCAACTGAATTTCTGGTGCCTTTGTCCGCCAGGCATTGTAGGGTTCTCGTATCGCCAGACCCATTTTTGGAGCCAGTCGAGTATCTTCAACTGCCCTGATTCTTACGGTATCGACATCGGCAAGTGTGGAGGCAATAATTCTATTCGAATGTGGAAGTCTTTGTCTGGAATAAATCCCCTCTGCCACATCTGTCATCTGTGTAATCTTTAAGCTATCTAGATTAACGCGGTAGAGGTTGGGGGTTGAGTTCCGATAGGATGTATAAATTATGGCTGATGCATCTGCAGACCAGACGGGATATACATCCTCCTCTGGATCGTTGGTGACTTTTTGGAATTCCTGGCCATCTCGATTCATGATGGCAATATCTACATCCCCATTGATATCCTGAATCATAAAAGTCAGCTTTTTACCATCTCGTGACAAATCAAGATTCTGGAGCTGGACATCACCTTCGAAATTACTCAACTGAATCCGTTTCCCTGAATCGATATCCTGATAGAAAATCTGTGTGGTCTCGGATGGATGAGCCACAAAGAAAATACCTTGTCCCTCGTGAGAAAATACTGGGTGAAGAGCTCTGAAATTTTGAGTAATCCAGCGCTTCTTTTTTGTCTCGATATCAACCAGACGAAGATCATTTAAAAGCGAACCATGGCTCCCGCGGTGATATTCAGACAAGATGAGCTGTTTTGAGTCTGGAGACCAGCCTGGATCTCCATTAAACCGCCCGAAATGAATCTCCTGTAACAGGCGAGTTGAATCAGTGCTTTGCAAATAGAGCCCATAATCCTGCATTTTTTTATCACGCCGACCCACTACGGCGATAGTAGCCATATCTGGTGATATTGATGCGCTTTGCACTCTCGTGAATCCCTTTAGGGGCAGAGGTTCTCCCACCTCACCAATGGTCTCCTTTTGGGCTTTATAACCATAATAATAGGTATTCATTGCCCGGCGCCACTCTTCATCAAAATTTGCCAGTGATTGCCCTGTAGCATCTTTAAATGCAGTTTTGAAGTCATACCAGTACGGGTACTTCTCCTGCTCCTTCAATAGATAAAGACGGTGATTTGAAATGTTAACCAGAGTGGAATCACCATATTTCCAGGCCAGATAAAGCACTTTTGCGTAGCCATCATCATGGGCGTCCAATTGATCCATCGTGTTCCGATAGGTATGAATTTTCATTCTGGAATCGCTGCGACCTACCCGCCAGACTTCAGTCATGTACTCAGCCATACCCTCAATCCACCAGGTGGGGATAGTGATACCACCAAAAATTCCTGCCCAGGTTCGATGCGCCTGAAATTGAACGACATGTTGAAACTCATGGGTGATCACCATTTTCAGCCATTTATCTGAACCACCGAAGTGACCGGCCACATCATTTTGACTGACCCAGATAAAAATCTGATTACTGGGCATAGCAAATCCATTCATGATCTCATCTTCAGCAGAGAATACGATATCGGTTTTACCGAAGTCTTTTACCTGGAGCTGATCCAAAATAGGCTGATAAGTCTGCTCGGCGATCAGAGCCCCCCTCCCAGCAAGGACCTCTAATCCCTGATGATAGTGAATATTAAAATGTTCTGTTTCCAGAGTTTGCCATTTTAATTCGGGATGTGTGCGTTGGTTCCACATCCACATATTTTGGGCAGACACGCTTTGTGTATACGCGAAGATGACCAGAATCACTGCCCATTGAATGATCATACAAGGTGAAAAATAACGACGAATCGACATGGTTAATGAACGAAGAGAACCAGGGGATCTCTGGATAGAAATATCGTCGGGACTACTTTCCTCGTTATGACAATTCCGGCAGTTATAAAACATGGAGAATTGAAGGAATCTTAAAACAGCTTTTTGATGATCTCATCCACTGATACACCATCGGCTTCAGCATTGAAGTTGGTGAGGACGCGGTGTCTTAAAACTGGAAGCGCAACAGCCTTGACATCCTCAATCGATGGCGTGGGATTGCCCATCATTGCAGCTCTGGTTTTAGCACCCAGTATGAGATATTGTGAGGCTCTGGGGCCAGCACCCCAACCAACCCATTTCTGAATATAATCAGGGGCATCATCTGAGTCAGGTCGGGTTTTAGCAACCAGATCGACAGCATAGTCAATCACATTATCGGCTACAGGGACCCGGCGGATTAAATCCTGATATTCCATGATTGCCTGTCTATCCAGAATTTTCTCCAGGTGAACAGAAGCACCTGAGGTGGTTTGATCTACAATCTGGCGTTCTTCATCCCGACTTGGATATTCTACACGCAAATTGAACATGAATCGATCCAGCTGGGCTTCAGGTAGGGGGTAGGTTCCTTCCTGTTCGATAGGGTTTTGAGTCGCCAATACAAAAAAGGGCTCATCCAGGACATAGCTTTCAACACCAGCAGTAACACGATGCTCCTGCATAGCTTCCAGAAGGGCCGCTTGTGTCTTAGGCGGGGTTCTATTGATTTCATCAGCCAGGACGATATTGGCAAAGACTGGTCCCTTTACAAAACGGAATTCTCTTTTGCCTGTGGTATGATCTTCTTCGATAATATCTGTTCCAGTAATATCAGAAGGCATCAAATCTGGAGTGAATTGAATACGTGAGAAGGAAAGATCCAAAACTTCAGCCAAGCTTTTGATGAGGAGGGTTTTAGCTAAACCGGGTACACCAACCAGCAGGGCATGTCCCCGCGAAAGCATGGCAATCACCAACTGCTCAATAACTCTATCCTGTCCAACAATTGCTTTTGATAATTCTCGTTTCAATCGTTCAAAAGCTGCTACCATTTCATTTAATTTTTTTACATCATCAGTCATATCTATTATCATCCTCTGGGAAATTTTTTAACATCAATTCATCAATACTTGTCTCCCTGAGCTTGTCGAAGGGTCTTCAGACAAGTATTGATCACCTTTTCTAAGCTTTCTCTCCTTCGAGACCCTCAGGATGACGAAAGCTTTTTGAAGTATTTACTATACCAGTACTTTTTTAATCACTGGGAAGTTATTTGTTCATATGTTCAATAAAATAAAAATCCCCCGATTACTCGAGGGATTTTGAGGTTTGTACTGGAATCCAGATTAAGCTTCTGGGTAGACGCTAACCTGTTTTCTCGTGCGGTCTTTACGTTCAAAGGTCACGATACCGTCGATCTTTGCGAAAAGGGTATCATCGCCACCGATGCCAACGTTTTGGCCCGGATGGATGGCGGTTCCGCGCTGACGGACTATAATACTTCCAGCAGAAACGAATTCTCCACCATAACGTTTTGTACCCAGTCGCTTGGAATGACTCTCGCGACCATTTTTGGAGCTACCAACACCTTTTTTATGAGCCATTGCTATTCTCCTTTTTCAGCGGCC
>JABIFX010000252.1 GCA_018650445.1 Fidelibacterota bacterium | reverse complement strand
TCTTGACCAGGATTCGATCTATGAATTAAGTCTCAGTTTTACACCGCCAAGTAGTGGAGGTGAAGCACGCAATTGGACACTCAGTCAGGACATTTCTCATTTGCCCAAATTTTCAAGCCCTGAAGCACCCCTTTTAGAAGCACTCACAAACCTTGCTCTTGAAGAAGCCATTTTGGATATCCGTAGTGATGGCGCCTTTTCAGCAGGTAAAGAATGGCGAGGTATTTGGACCCGGGACATTTCTTACGCGGCTCAGTTATCGCTGGCATATCTCTTCCCGGAAAATGTGAAAATCAGTTTGAGAGCTAAACTCAGTGATTCGGGTCGAATCATTCAGGACACTGGAACTGGCGGTGCCTGGCCAATATCAAGTGATCGTCATATCTGGACACTGGCAGCCTGGGAAGTCTATCTGGCAACTGGAGATGAGGAATGGCTCGATGAAATCAGAAGCCCTGTCATTCGAGCCCTACAGGAAGATTTACTCTGGAACAGAGATCCGGTTTCTGGTATGCTCATGGGTGAGACCAGTTTTGAAGATTGGCGTGAACAAACCTATCCTGCCTGGATGACACCTTCCAATATTCATTCCTCTCATGCACTTTCCACTAATATCGTTTTCAAACGAGCTCTGGAAATTGGTCTGGCCCTGGCAGACAGAAACCAGGACATCAGTCGCTCATGGCCACAACTTATTCAAAGACTGGATCAGAATATTGCCCTGCATTTTTGGAGTAGCTCTCTCAATGCACCTGCCAGCTATGTGATGACCAGCCCAGCCTGGATTCCAGCTACTCATCGAGATATTCTGGGAGAATCCCTGGGCATTCTCTATTTGAATTCATTTGCTTCTCTTGATTCCCAGTTGGTAGCCACATACCCGAGAACTCCCTTTGGCACCCCGATCATCTCACACCAACTACCACACGCTCCTCCCTATCATAACAAAGCAATCTGGCCTTTCGTGGAGACCTATAGCCTCCTTGCAGCTAAAAAAGCGGGGAATGCTCAGGCTTACTCCCATAGTTTTAACAGTTTGATTCGGTCCGCGGCCCTGTTCCTTTCGCATCGTGAGAATTTCCACTACACCTCCGGCCGGCCAGATGCTACTGAGATCAATTCGGATCGTCAGCTCTGGAGTGTTGCTGGATGGCTGGGAGCCATTTATAAAGGTCTATTTGGAATTTCTGTGCATTATGACTTCAACCGCAAGGGATTTGATCTGCAGCTTAATCCCAATAATCCTTTTGATTGGGACAATTTTACAATCTCTCAACTCACACTTCACAATACCACCCTTTCTATTCTTCTCAAAGGATCAGGTGCAACTATTCAGTCAATCATGATTAATGGTGATCCGCATGGAATTTACGATCCCATATCACTAGACGGTGGTACTCTGGATATTATTGTGGAGCTGAGCGATGTAAAGGATGAAACACCAGATGCAATCGTGCTCGCGGATCATGTTCTGCCAGATATGCCTGAAATCTTCTGGTCCAATGACACCCTCGTCTGGGAATCGATCTCCGGCAATGGAATTCTTGAGATTAATGGACAGTTTCTGGACACACTCCGTCAGCCAGCAGTCACCATTTCTGACTCTCTCAATGGCTTCTTCTCGCTAAGATCGATTGATTCATCCGGGCAGATGAGTGTACCCAGTAAACCTCATTATCTGGGACCTTCAGCATCCCTGATGCTGAGCTCCAAGGAACCATTCTATATTGAGCTGGGGAAGGAAAACGCCTACATCGACATGAACTTTTCAGTTCCTTCAGAAGGAAATTACCTCATCAGGTTTATTTATAGTAATGGATCAGGTCCCATCAATACCGGCAACACCTGTGGGCTGGCGAAACTGGTGATAAATGATTGGTGGTTAGAGCAGATGATCAGCTTTCCCCATACTGCGTCCTGGGAAAACCTGTCTGCAACCGGATGGGCAAAAGCTCAGTTCAAGCAGGGCAAAAATACTCTTATGCTAAATCAGGAAACACTCCCTGTCACAAACATGAATGAAAAGCAGAATATTTTTCGTGTACTTAGTGTAGAGATTGTCCCACTTTAAGCTTAATCACGAGTGACTGGTTCACCAAAATAGATGGGATATATCGTTTCACCATAAGGTCCCACACTATTGGACAAAAATTTCTGATAATCCTCTTCAGCATAAGGTGCTTTGGGTCCAGAGGCCGATCGGGTATCTCCAAAATAATTCCTGCTGTAGGCTTCCACTGAACGAGCATCCCGGACAACACGTACTCCACGTATACCAGCGATACTGGCTGCAATCATATCAGTGTCAGAGTCACCATAAAATATGTGTAAACCCAATTTAGAGATGCGTTCATGTTTAGTGGTGAACCTGTGGCCACTAACAGGATCTTTCTTTTTGGCAGAGAAGAACAAGTTCTCATTTAAAACAACCGGGAAGCCTAATTCGTGGCTGAGATATCGCCCAACTGCCTCACCATTGATTCCCGGGCGAGCTGTTATAAAGTATACTTTATGTCCGCCTGCTCGTAAATATTTTATCAATTCAGCAATGGGTTGGATGGTTACGGAATAAAGACTGTCATGGGTATTCACCCATCCGAAGTCCACATGATCAGGATCATCACTCATATGTGGAGCTTTCAGAAAATTATCTCTGGAGAAAAGAATGGTATCATCAATATCGAAACCGACTTTTAGCTGCCCTAGTACAGGTGCTGCTGTTTTTGAAACTTCAGGGGGAACACATGCCGTAACCACAATTATCACACTCAATATTACTAATTTTAAAGATCTCATATTTCGTTTTCCCTACCCCTCATATATGTCGTTGCTTTTATCTAACTTCTCTCCAAACCAGTACCTCGAGACACTGATAAATTAGTAGCAATTACCTTGAGAAGTATTCATTTTTAAGGCATGCTAAAACTCCCTATATCCAAAGCTGAACTAAGCCTCACTTATTTGATTGCGAGCCGATGGTCCAATTCCAGTTTAGATAAATACATGATAATTGTTTCAAATCCCTACCGCTGGATAGTTCCAACAATCACTTTCGCTCTGGCACTCATATATCTTGATTGGCAAGCAGGTTTATTTGCGTTAATACTGGGGGGGTTAAGCGCCAGCATTGCTGATGCCGTAAATTCTCGAGTAATAAAAAAGAAGACCGATCGCGTCAGACCAGGCAAACAATTTGAGGATATCCGATCACTTGGTGTGATGAATTATGGGAAAAAATCCTTCCCTTCGAACCATGCTTCAAATACTATGGCGTTCGCGTTCGCGTTCAGTTTTATGTTCTCATGGGCAGCCTGGGTTTTAATTCCGCTCTCCCTGTTGGTAGGATATTCAAGAATATATTGTGGGGCTCACTTCCCTCTTGATGTGGCGGCGGGATGGATAATTGGTGCTACATGGAGCACAATTCTTTACAATATTATTTTACTGCTTTACTAAGATATATTTCAATCTTTTTCAATTTGAAGTGACAAGTTTATATAAGCAAAAAGAGGTGAGCTAATACTCACCTCTTTTATTAATCATACTCTACCCACAAATGGGTTTAATGATATTTATAGTTTTTTCTTGAGCCCGTTATATTCCTTTTCAAGCTTATGAATCTCTACGCGAATTGCCTGTAAGCGACTTAGAATTGCCTCAGGACTATCCCCAACTGCCTTTGCTGGAGTTGCGGCAGTTTTAACTGCTTTCTTCGCAACAACTTTCTTAGCTTTTGCTTTACGCTTTTTAGGACCCTTATCTTTTTTCTTCCAATTGCTCAAAGTCACCACTGAAACACCGAACTTATCGCTAGCAGCCTTCATGCCACCACGTTTGTTCTCAGCATCAAAAGCAACTATAAATGCTACAATCTCTGCTTTCTCTTCTGCAGAATAGCGTTTCCCCTGCTTACCAATTGCTGGTTTGTTAGCCATTAAAAAAACCTCCTGAATTGATTGATAGTTA
>JABIFX010000170.1 GCA_018650445.1 Fidelibacterota bacterium | reverse complement strand
TCTTGACCAGGATTCGATCTATGAATTAAGTCTCAGTTTTACACCGCCAAGTAGTGGAGGTGAAGCACGCAATTGGACACTCAGTCAGGACATTTCTCATTTGCCCAAATTTTCAAGCCCTGAAGCACCCCTTTTAGAAGCGCTCACAAACCTTGCTCTCGAAGAAGCCATTTTGGATATCCGCAGCGATGGCGCCTTTTCAGCAGGCAAAGAATGGCGGGGTATTTGGACCCGTGACATTTCTTACGCTGCTCAGTTATCACTGGCATATCTCTTCCCGGAAAATGTAAAAACCAGCCTGAGAGCCAAACTCAGTAATTCTGGCAGAATCATTCAGGATACTGGAACTGGTGGTGCCTGGCCAATATCTAGCGATCGGCATATCTGGACACTGGCAGCCTGGGAGGTCTTCCTGGCAACTGGAGATGAGGAATGGCTTGATGAAATTAAAGAACCTGTCATTCGAGCCATACAGGAAGATTTACTCTGGAACAGAGATCCGGTTTCTGGTATGCTCATGGGTGAGACCAGTTTTGAAGATTGGCGTGAGCAAACCTATCCTGTCTGGATGACACCTTCTAATATTCATTCCTCGCATGCACTTTCCACCAATATCATCTTCAAACGGGCTCTGGAAATTGGTCTGGCACTGGTGGACAGAAACCAGGACATCAGTCGCTCATGGCCCCAACTCATTCAAAGACTGGATCAGAATATTGCCTTACACTTTTGGAGTAGCTCTCTCGATGCACCTGCCAGTTATGTGATGACCAGCCCAGCCTGGACTCCAGCTACCCATCGAGATATTCTGGGAGAATCACTGGGCATTTTCTATTTGAATTCATTTGCCTCTCTTGATTCTCAATTGGTAGCCACTTACCCGAGAACTCCATATGGAACCCCAATCATTTCACATCAACTCCCTCATGCCCCACCCTATCATAACAAAGCGATCTGGCCTTTCGTGGAGACCTATAGCCTCCTAGCAGCTAAAAAAGCGGGAAATGCTCAAGCCTACTCACATAGTTTTAATAGTTTGATTCGATCTGCATCTCTGTTCCTCTCACATCGTGAGAATTTCCACTACACCTCCGGCCGGCCAGATGCTACCGAGATCAATTCGGATCGTCAGCTCTGGAGTGTCGCTGGATGGTTGGGTGCCATTTATAAGGGTCTATTTGGAATGTCTGTGCATTATGACTTCGATCGCAAAGGTTTTGATCTGCAGCTTAATCCCAATAATCCTTTTGATTGGGACAACTTTTCAATCTCTCAACTCACACTTCATAATACCACCCTTTCCATTCTTCTCAAAGGATCAGGTGCGACTGTTCAATCAATCACAATTAATGATGACCAGCATGGAATTAGCGATCCGATATCACTAGACGGTGGTACTCTGGATATTATTGTGGAGATGAGCGATGTAAAGGATGAAACACCAGATACAATCGTGCTCGCGGATCATGTTCTGCCAGATGCGCCTGAAATCTTCTGGTCCAATGACACCCTCGTCTGGGAATCGGTCTCCGGCCAGGGTATTCTTGAGCTTAATGGGCAGTTTCTGGACACACTCCGTCAGCCAGCAGTCACCATTTCTGACTCTCTCAATGGCTTCTTTTCGCTAAGATCGATTGATTCATCTGGGCAAATGAGTGTGCCTAGCAAACCGCATTATCTGGGACCTTCAGCCTCCCTGATGCTAAGCTCCAAGGAACCCTTCTATATTGAGCTGGGGAAGGAAAATGCGTACATCGACATGAACTTTTCAGTTCCTTCAGAAGGAAATTACCTCATCAGGTTTATTTATAGTAATGGATCAGGTCCCATCAATACCGGCAACACCTGCGGGCTGGCAAAACTGGTGATAAATGATTGGTGGTTAGAGCAGATGATCAGCTTTCCCCATACTGCGTCCTGGGAAAACCTGTCCACAACGGGATGGGCAAAAGCTCAGTTCAAGCAGGGTGAAAATACTCTCATGCTGAATCAGGAAACACTCCCTGTCACAAACATGAATGAAAATCAAAATATCTTTCGTGTACTTAGTGTAGAGATTGTCCCGCTTTAAGCTTAATCATTGGTGACTGGCTCAACAAAATAGATGGGATATATCGTTTCACCATAAGGTCCTACACTATTGGACAAAAATTTCTGATAATCCTCTTCAGCATAAGGTGCTTTGGGACCAGAAGCCGATCGGGTATCTCCAAAATAATTCCTGCTATAGGCTTCCACAGAACGAGCATCTCGGACAACGCGTACTCCGCGTATACCTGCGATACTGGCTGCAATCATATCAGTGTCAGAATCACCATAAAATATGTGTAAACCCAATTTAGAGATGCGTTCATGTTTAGTGGTGAACCTGTGACCACTCACAGGATCTTTCCTTTTGGCAGAGAAGAACAAGTTCTCATTTAAAATAACCGGGAAGCCTAATTCATGGCTGAGATATCGCCCAACTGCCTCACCATTGATTCCCGGGCGAGCTGTTATAAAGTATACCTTATGTCCGCCTGCTCGTAAATATTTTATCAAGTCAGCAATGGGTTGGATGGTTACTGAATAGAGGCTGTCATGGGTATTCACCCATCCGAAGTCCACATGATCAGGATCATCACTCATATGTGGAGCTTTCAGAAAATTATCTCTGGAGAAAAGAATGGTATCATCAATATCGAAACCCACTTTTAACTGCCCCAGTACAGGTGCTTCTGTTTTTGATACTTCAGGAGAAACACATGCCGTAAACACAATTATCACACTCAATATTACTAATTTAAAAGATCTCATAATTCGTTTTTCAACCCCTCATTTATGTCGTTGCTTTCATCTAGCTTCTCTCCAAACCGGTACCTCGAGACACTGATAAATTAGTAGCAATTACCTTGAGAAGTATTCATTTTTAAGGCATGCTAAAACTCCCCATATCCAAAGCTGAACTAAGTCTCACCTATTTAATTGCAAGCCGGTGGTCCAATTCCCGTTTAGATAATTACATGATAACTGTTTCAAATCCCTATCGATGGATAGTTCCAACAATCACTTTCGCTATGGTACTCATATATCTTGACTGGCAAGCAGGTTTATTTTCGTTAATACTGGGGGGGGTAAGCGCCAGCATTGCTGATGCCGTAAATTCTCGAGTAATAAAAAAGAAGACCGATCGCGTCAGACCAGGCAAACAATTTGAAGATATCCGATCACTTGGTGTGATGAATTATGGGAGGAAATCCTTCCCTTCGAACCATGCTTCAAATACTATGGCGTTCGCGTTCGCGTTCAGTTTTATGTTCTCATGGGCAGCCTGGGTTTTAATTCCGCTCTCCCTATTGGTGGGATATTCAAGAATATATTGTGGGGCTCACTTCCCTCTTGATGTGTTGGCTGGATGGATAATTGGTGCCACGTGGAGCACAATTCTTTACAATATTATTTTACTGCTTTATTAAGAGTTATCTCAATCTATTTCAATTTGAAGTGACAAGTTTATATATACAAAAAGAGGTGAGTTACTACTCACCTCTCTTATTAATCATACTCTACCCACAAATGGGTATAATGATATTTATAGTTTTTTCTTGAGCCCGTTATATTCCTTTTCAAGCTTATGAATCTCTGCGCGAATTGCCTGTAAGCGACTTAGAATTGCCTCAGGACTCTCCCCACCGGCCTTTACTGGGGTTGCAGTAGTTTTAACTGCTTTCTTCGCAGCAACTTTCTTAGCTTTTGCTTTACGCTTTTTGGGACCCTTATCTTTTTTCTTCCAATTGCTCAAAGTCACCACTGAAACACCGAACTTATCGCTAGCAGCCTTCATACCACCACGTTTGTTCTCAGCATCAAAAGCAACTATAAATGCTACAAT
>JABIFX010000038.1 GCA_018650445.1 Fidelibacterota bacterium | reverse complement strand
CCGCGGCCCAGAGGGATGTCCCTGGGATATCGAACAGACCCCAGAAAGCATGATACCTTTCCTACTTGAAGAGGCTTACGAGGTTGTCGAAAGTATTGAGGATGGGAAACAGGAGGATATCCTGGCTGAGCTGGGAGATCTATTATTACATATTGTCATGCAAGCGCAAATGGCTGAGGAGCAAAACAACTTCGAACTTCGTGATGCCATATATTCCATAAATGAAAAACTTATTAGACGCCATCCCCATGTTTTCAGTGATGACAATAGTCAATCAAAACGTATAGAAGATGCTAAAGAAAATTGGGAAAGAGTGAAAAAGAGCGAGGGTCGAAAAAGTTGGATCGATGGTGTGCCCAGGAATCTACCTGGGTTGATTCGAGCTCAACGTGTCCAGGAAAAAGCATCTACTGTGGGTTTTGATTGGGATGATGTAGCTCCTGCATTGGCTAAATCCCACGAGGAAATAGATGAGTTGCTGGAAGTTTGGCTGGAGGGGAATGCAGATAGATCCAGGGAAGAATTTGGGGATGTTCTCTTTAGTATTGTCAATGTGGGTAGGTTGATGAAGATTGATAGCGAAACTTCAATGCGCCAGGCGATTGATAAATTTGATGCACGATTTCGAGCATTGGAAAAAGTATTTGAAGCAGAGAATCGGGATATTGAGGCTGCCTCACTCGAGGAAATGGATGAAGTATGGGATCGCATAAAACATAGTGTGGAATTTCGCAAATAAACTACCACTGCTCTAACTTATAACTCAAGAATAACTTAATCACTCTTTATTAAGTTTGATTCTTAACCCACAAGATCAAGTACAAAATAAATCCTTGATAATAGCAAGCTAAAACAATAGTTTCATCGAGATTTAACTAGTCGTCCCTGTTAAACCCTGATTCATACTGCCTGCATTTGGACAACCAGGTATCCAGAGTCAATGTTTCTAATAACTTGCCCTATTTGAGCGATTTTGTCTTGAATAAAATCGGGCACAAAAAGGATGGCTCGTAGAACCTTCCTGAAATTGAAGCCACAACCGGCTAATATGGCATTTATCCGGTCACCCTCTTCTCCCTTGAGGTAATTCCGGTCTAATCCATTGTCTGTTTTCAAATGACCGATAACTGGCTCAATAGCATTCCTACGGTTTAGCCATCTCTTTAAACTCCGAGAGATTCTTTTCTTACCAGCAAGATGTACTTCTGCAGCTCCTGTGTAATCATGACCACGATACCCTCGGTCAACGAAAACTGTATCAATAACTCCATCTGACATAATCTCTGCCTGAGTTATTGCACCTGCCAGGGTATGACCGTCATAAGGATTGCCATGGAGCGCCTGGACTCCCAGCACCCAGTTATCTCTGGTCGTAGTAACAACACTTACCTTACAACCAAACTCATACTTTTTGTGAACTTTCCCTTTACTGATACACTCAACTTCAGGGGCATGAAAACTGTAGAGCTTATTGCTGTCACTTCGCTTCTGATTGAAAATGCGATGACATCTAGACAGTAGTTCATCCCATTCAGGATACTGCCCTGAAGATAGTTTCCGTTCAACATCCCTCAACACTCTGCCAAAATAATTCTTCAGCTTCTTCTGCTCCTTTTGGGCTCGCTTGTATTGACGGGCTCTACCGTAACGCCCTTGCATTATGGAAGCTCTAGGACCAAGCCTTGAATATGTCTGTCTTAAATTGATATCATATTCTTGGGCTTTCTCAACCAGTAGTTCTCGGCCTTTGCTGTACAGCTTACCATCTGTGGGAAAGGTCACAGCTTTCTCTTGTACGGTGGTATCTACTGTTACCCTGTGCATATCTGATGGTTTCAATAACTTCATCCTTTGAGCTGTTTCAAGAAGTTCTCTTTGCAACATCTCCATGGCTTCTGAGCCTATCCGTTGACGCCATCTTACCAGGGTGGCTGGATCAAAAGGAAAATAATGCTGGAAAAACTCAAAACCGCAGAAGTACTGCCAGTAACCATTTTCTATAAAGGCTTCAACAACACCTTCATCGCTGATATTGTAAGCACTTTTTAAATAATGAATACCAACCATCAGCCTGATCGGAAGAGCTGGTCTACCATTATCTTCACAATAATATTCACCATATTCTTTCTCAAAGAAATCCCAGTCTATCTGGTTCGTTAATACAAACATGGGATGTTTATTATTCAGAATCTGATCCAGTCTACTTTTAAACAGATTCTCTTGGTTCTGAATTTTTGCTTTTGCTTTCATAAATCACCATGTTTTGGATAGTTTTTATTGGTTTCTGGCAATTTAAGATTTATCAAACCTCATACAACACATTGTTATTATTATCGTTATATACTTTTACAGGGACGACTAAATAGAAATCCCATAGATCAAAAGAATACTTCCCATATATTATTACATCCGCAACGAGCGTTCATAATATTTAGAGTTTCATTTACTATCTCTAACATATAGTTTGAACATATT
>JABIFX010000040.1 GCA_018650445.1 Fidelibacterota bacterium | reverse complement strand
TACGGTGCGGAGTTGCAGTAAGTCCGTAGCGGTACAGGGTAGAACTCCACCCAATCACCTCAGAAAACGTCTGTGCGGCGACTCTATGAGTTTCGTCCACCAAGGTTAGGCCATGCCTTGAAAATAGCTCTGCAGCCTTCTGAGGGTTTCTGTGGAGGGTCTGGAGCATTGCCACTGTGACCTCTTCGCCTTCAGTCCACTTACCACCCCCAACAGCACCCGCCTCAACCCCCATCCATTTCTTGATTTCCTGTCGCCACTGGCTGGCTAACTCCTTGGAGTTGACCAAAATTATAGACCGTTGGCCGTGGTGAGCCATCAGAGCCATTCCCATAATGCTCTTACCGCTACCGGTCGGGGCAACCAGTGTTCCCTGTTCATGGCGGTATGCCTCTCCCAGTAGTTCCTGCTGATACCCTCGGTATGTGACCCCCTCCAATTTAGGTATGTCTATGGGGGCGGTGGTGCGCTGATCGTCAATGCTTTCAGGTACAAACTGTTCCAGCAGGTGCTCAAGGTAACCACGAGGAAGGATGAGTCTCTCATCTTCCTCTCTCCACGCTTCAACCAGAGAAGGGAAGTGAGCAGAGTAGCGACCCATGTTCTCAGCAATCCTGATCTGGGGGTTTGGCCACTGGTTCTCTGACTTCAGGAATGAAGATTCTGCATCCGTCAGGTTCTCCAGGGTGAGGTTGCCAGTGATTGTGAGGTTCATACGACAGCTCCAAAGCTTGGGTTTCTTGCGTGTAGTGGTACAGATTCTGCATTGATTCCAGCCCAACATAACAATTCATGTGTAATTGATGGCACCTTGACAGAGAGGCCACACAAGGAAAAATAAATGACCGAAATAATCAACTTTCCTCCTCCTGACGACTCCAATTGGGCTGTGTACTCAAGGGGTATGAAGCAATCTTTAATGAATGACAACTTCAAAGAAAGTGAGGCAGAGGAGTTTCTCCAGTATTTTGAGCCTATTTTCAAACGGTATGATTTCAGGGTTGATGCAGATGTAGAAGTGAACATTCCAGAAGAGTATGTGCCTGAGTTCCACAAGTTCTCAGGTTTCATCACAGAATCTCTACACCAATATACAAGCGAACTAATTGCTGAACGCTTCATGCATGAGCTGGATCTATTCGTTAACCGTAGAATTGAGAGCCTTATAAAGGTACAGGCGGCTGGATAGAAACCCTCATGCCTAAGGGGCGTGATGGGCTGAGTGTTGAGGCTCATGCTGCGACCTCTTCAGGCAAAGTGCTCAACTTGATTTTCCAACAGCTGTTTTTCTGTGACTTGGTGAACTGAGCAGCAGCAGAGCACCTCTTACCCAAGAATGGTTTTGGTAGGAAGATGTTCAGTTGTCGCGAGACCGCCCGCACCTTCGCCCTATGTTTCACTGTGTTTTTGGTTGCAGTCCTTTTGCCTATAGGTATGGTAACTATGAATTCACCCAAATGGTTTGGGTCGGAGTGCTGTTCTTTGTCTTCGTAATTCATTGTTTCTTCGTTCTCAGATTTGCATAGACCCAAATGGTTTGGGTCGGACTTACCTAAATGGTTTGGGTTAGGCGGCCTAAATGGTTTGGGTCGTTGTTTTGTTTTTCCTTCCGAGTTGCGGTGTTTCGGTACGTCAAAAACAGGCTTACCCTTCTTCCATCTGAGCCAATCTTTGCCGGGCTCAGAGTCACCTACAGGCAACCAACAGAGGCGATATTTTCTGGACTGCCTCTGCGTCCACCTCTCCAGCTCCATCACTTCTACGTAGCCATGCTCAATGAGTTGGTGCATTGCCTTGATAGCGTGATATTCTGATATATTGAGGTATTCCTGAATTCTGCTTGTAGCCATCTGAAATCGCCCGTTCTGGTCTCCCAGTTTATGCCTGGTCTTGGCCCACTCCATTCCCAGTCTTAAAAACAGAGCTTGGGCATGTGCCGTTAGGTCACGAAATGCAGGGTGGTCTGTCATTTCACTGTAGAACGTCACATACTTCTGTTTTCCACCAGAGTACGCACCGTAGACAACCGCATGTGAGTTTTTGCCCTTAGCCATTGCCCCACCTCTCAAACCATTCAAGCACAAACCTATAGCCGGCAGACTTAATCTCTGCCATGGGTGGGGGTACGTATTGGGTGTTCATTGAGTCAACCCCCCTGCAGATCCCAGTACACGCTTTTTCACTTGGTCAATCCTCTCCGGTAAACCATCAAGGAACGGGATCAACTTAGACCATTCAACGGCTCCGCCATACAGGAGGCTTCCGTATATGAGAGAACTGATCTCACCAGAGCCATTAACCATCAGCGTAATAAATTCATCTGGCTCACTCCACACATCTATATACTCTTGAGATTGGTGCTGCTCTGGTTCTTCCATGACAATTTTGGGAAACTGATCCAGCAGGTCAAGATGGGGAACCACTGATTCAACATCCTCATCTTGGATTGGCATACCAAGCTCACACCTGCCTGTTGTGTGAAGAGTAATTGCTGGCAGCTGATAACCATGCAGGAGTCCATGGCGTATTGCGACCAATGGGAGGTCAGGCTTAATGCTTTGTGAGCTGATAACCAGACTGTTCATCATCCTCTGCCCCCATTGCAGCGAAGCAGGAACAACCCTTCTAGGCGTGGGTTCAGCTTCATTGCGATGCGGGCAAGTGTAGGCGTGACGATATTGGTCAAGTTGTACTTGTGCTCCTGATCTGAAACTTGATGCAGGTGGCGCAAGTAGTGCCAAATACCTCTAGCAGAATAACGCTGATAGCCAGCCATGCGAGCCTTTAGCGACTCTTCCATAAATCTATTGAAAACACTCATGTGGCTAGGTAACCAAACGATTGCCCGCTTATTGTTGAGAGTATCAACATCATCGAACATGTTGGGATTGCGCTCAATCAAGTTCTTCACTTGTCGGTAGGTGTACTCGATCATGACACAAGACTTCTCTTGTTTCTGATCACTCCTGCTTCAGCTAGGCTGAACACCAAGCCCTTTATTTCTTTGTATATCTCCTTATGGCTAAGGCCATCTTGCAGGCAATACTCCATCACATCAGCTGCCAGAAATTGTGCATGAGTAACCTTCAAACGCATTGATGCTAACAGGCTGCCCCTTGATCCAGACGAAATACCAAATGCCTTATTCACTAAGTTATTAATATTGGAATGGACAAACCCATGAGCTGTTGTGCTGCCCAATTCATGCTCACGCTGCACCACAAGAGCAGCTATGTCATGCAGTGAGTGACAGAAGGTCTGGTAGTCATGCTCTGCCTGCTGCGCCTCTCTGAATCGATTGAACACCTTAATCAGTTTGATTTTGATCCGGCGTGCTCTTGAGGTGTTGCGACTGTATGTGAGCAGTGAGTATGCCTGATACTGATAGACCAAGCTGCTCATCATCTTGTTATGATTGATATCAAGCTGACCAGCAATCAGATGACTATCAATACACAGTTCATTTTTGCTCCCTTGAGGCTGGAGGGGTTTGGTAAACCGTGACAACCAAAGCGACTTACCTATTTTTTTCGCTGCTTTAGCTGGGGTTGAGACATTGCTTGAAGCACTCATGCCGCCCCCCCCATTAGCTCTTCCAGCCACTTTGCACGATCTGTCTTCTGGCGACGAACGATGGTACGAACCTGTTCATCGGTTGCGCCAGCAGCGCGAGCATCGACAACCTCCTTTAGGTCAGCCCCATGGCGTGCTTTCCGATTTGGACCTACGGGGAACTCCGGCGGTATCAGCTCATTTTTCTCATGAGCCTTAAATGTATTTGGAGACGTGAATCCAAAAATCTCTTTTTGCTCCGCCAAGGAAACTGGGCGTGTAGACCATTCTACTGTTTGCTGCATATTACTCTCCTAAAAACTGAAACCAACTTTTAGCCGATTGACTGCAATCGACTTGCTTCAGGAGTTTAGTGAGTAGAGTAACGGTTGGATAATGACTAAATTAAGCTCAAATTTTGACTTCTTTTCGGTATTTTCCTATCGCTTTGGATATTGAGATATTTGTGATACTGCTAGCACCTGGGATATTGGCAACCAAAATAGTCTCCTCCATAAGAGAAACAAGAGAGCCTGTATATTTTTTATGATGTTCATCCCATGTCACTTTGGGCTTCTTTTTTGTGATCTCAATATGAAGCTCCACCATAAATCTAGACAGCCAGTAGAGCCTATTACTATAAGGGTGCTGCTGCCCCTTACCTCTCCCTTTCAAATCATCACGCACCACAATTGCTTTATTTTCCAAGTGGCCCAGCTGCGCTTTCAGCGTTGGTAACTGAGCAGTAAGATTGAACTCAGCATTTGTCAATCTAACCATAGCCGAATCATTGAGCTCATCCAATAATTTCACCAGATGACCTGCTGCCCCACTCAATTCATCAAAAAACCCCCTTAGCTCGACAAAGCTGCTCTCTTTTTCGGTGTGGCTCGAAAAAATCTGATAGCACCTAAATTTGTCCATAAATTCTGATCTAAATTCATCTGGGTCTGAATAAGCAAGCTCACCATTAAATTTACATTGCAAACGAATCGACTCAATTTTCTCTGCCGATAACGGAGCATGAACATATTCCGCAGGACAATCATGCTGGTTACCTTTCAGTGCAGTTCGTTTCTTCTTGCCCATCTCCTTATGCTCTCCGTTTATGAAGCGACACTACGTTGTCTGTTTGCCCCGATATAACCGCTCTCAGATAGGTTGCCCACTCAAGCATCATCTCTCTCCTCTCCTCTAAATAATCAGTGCGGTTGTAGGAGCGGCGTGTAAGGTTGCGTTCACGGTGATCCAGTTGGGACTCAATGATATCCGACCTATACCCCATCTCATTCAACAGAGTTGACCCTGTAGTTCTAATGGCGTGAGGAGAGAAGTCATCATAGCCATGCCTTTTCAGGATGCGGTTCAGCCACCCCTTACCTGCCGGATTACGCGGCTCATCCCTGTTGGGAAACAGATGTTCTCGATGACCATTAATCACCCTCAACTTTTTCAATAACTCAATAACCCTGAGAGAAAGAGGCACCCTGTACTCCTCCCGCTTCTTCATTCGATTAGCTGGCACGACCCATAGTTTTTCTTCCAGATTAAACTCTGACCATTCAGCCTCTATCAGCTCTATCGTTCTGACCAGCGTTAAAAACATCAGCTCAAACGCAATCAAAGTGACAATAGGCTCCTTTCCTTGGAGCTTCTCGAATAATTCAGTTATCTCTGTTGGCTTCAGTGGCCGCTTATGTTGGGCTTCTGAAAGTTTCACATGGTTCCGTAGAGGTGTAGCTGGGTTGATAGCTATATGACTCTCAATAATTGCCAGATCCAGAGTTTTGGCTATATTCTGCTTTGCAACATTCGCCATCGTTGGCCTATCCATCATTGTATCCAACACTCGTTTAATATGCCGGGTCTGGAGGTCCGCAACAGGGGTATCTCCTATTAGTGGATACACGTCACGCCTTAAAAGATTATCTAACTTGATGTACGTTCGCTCCATTACCTGCAGCCTGTAATTCTCCATGTACTGCTCAGACACCGCCTGAAAAGTAGTTTTCTGTGCTTCTATCCTTTCTCTCTTCTCTTTTTTCCTCTGCTTACTCGGATGAACCCCCTCCTTAACAAGACCCCGCGCCCATCGCCTCTGTTCCCTTGCGTTTTCCAGAGACACCGAGGGATACTCACCAAAGCTAATAGTTGTCTCCCGCCCATCAAACCGAAAACGATATCGCCACAGCTTTACAAGCCGCACTCTTCTGCCCTGGCCTTTCTCGCGAATCTCAAGATACAGCCCGTTACTGTCCGACAGCTTTGTAACCTTATTACCTTTTTTCAGCCTTGCATTTCTCGCCTTGGAATCAGTAAGCATCATATCTCCAGTGTATTTGCTAGGGAAAGGTCGTACGGGTACAAAATAACAATACAAAACCCGAAGACAGGGTAGCGTACCCGTAAATATACCCGCTTTTTCATCTATTGCAAGTAATATCAAATGATGGCAAACGCCTCTCATCAATAGATTATTCAGCAACATAACGGGAACAACTGACACCAAACGCCGCTCATTGAGCATGATATACGGTATTTGCTCATAACCACCCCTCTGGTGTGGCAGAGCCTAGCGCATCAGACCGTTCGATTACCCAGACACTGAAAGAGGCGCTCTCGTTGGTCGATATCCGTGTTTTGGACCACATCATCATCGGCGATGGCGAATCCACCACC
>JABIFX010000041.1 GCA_018650445.1 Fidelibacterota bacterium | reverse complement strand
AACAGGTGCTTTTGAGATTGCTACAGCCTGCTCAACAGTAGCCCCGCTGGTGTGGGAAATATCGACCATCATTCCCAACTGATTCATTCGCTCGATCACCTCCACGCCAAAAGGGCTCAGCCCACCATACTCAGTGGTGTCGTTGGATGAATCACAAATTTCGTTATTGGTCATATGGCACAGGGTGACATAGCGAATACCCAGTTTATGGAATAATTCCAGGTTCTGAATATCAGTACCAATCGGGTATCCATTTTCCAGCCCCAGATAAATCGCATGTTTGCCTGCAGCTTGAACTCGACTAGCATCCTGGGGGTGAGTCACAATTTCAGCGTGTTGAGAAAGCTTGCTTATCTCCACTTCCACTAAATCAAGAATATCCAGCGCATGTTGCTTTATTGCAGAATGACCTGAGTCTGTACGCGCTCCCTGGGGTGTCCAGATTGCAAAGAAGACTGCATCAAGACCACCTTCATCCATGCGGGGGAAATCCAGTTTGCTGTTGTATTCATGGGGATCATGACGCTGACTTAGATCAATCCCCTCATATTTGAGACGGAGCGGAGTATCCACATGCGTATCGATGGTAAGAATACTGTGGTGAAAGGCAAGAATATCGGCTTCAGTCATTGAAGTACTCACCTCTTTCACCGAGCAAGTGAACAGTGATATGTTGATCAAAGATGTAAGGAAAAAGTATTTAACTTTGTTGGAAAATGGGGGTTTAATCATCTCGTCTCTAATCGACGATCTTTATCTCCCCGTCTATCTATTGCCTCTCTTCTATCTACTTCTACTTCTATGTCTTTTTTGCGTCGATCAGGTCCGCGGCGTTCTGCTGATTTCTCTTTTTTATCACCCATGTATTGTCTCCCTTTGATTGCTATCAAGATAAATAAATCCTGCTCCCATCCAAAACCTCATGGAGAGATTTTTGAATCATTAATTAAGATAAATATCAGGATTTATAACTAATCATTTCCCAATTTTTATTTCCTTATGCACAATCTGCAAGCTTTCCTGAGGAAGGAAGGGGAACAAAAAAGGGCTGGTAATTCACCAGCCCTTTTTAATAAGTATTTATTTCCTATTTGAGGTAGAGCATTTTGATTGTTTGAGAGAACTCACCGGCAGTTAAACGACAGAAATACACCCCGGTGCTCACTAACTCACCATGCTGATCACTGGCATCCCATTCGATATTATACCGGCCTGCAGATTTGTATCCAGCATCCAGGGTTACTACCTCCTGCCCCTGTAGATTATAAATCACCAAAGATACATCCTGGGCTTCAGGTATATCAAACTGAAGCGTAGTTTCTGGATTGAAAGGATTGGGATAGTTCTGCTCCAGTGAAAAGGTATTCGGTAGTTCAGTTACAACCGATACTGGATACAAATTCTGGAGATACTGAATGGTTATTACATGACTCCAATCGAAATTACCCAGCAGCATATAGTGGGAACTCCCTGTCACCCAGACGGTTCCATGGGAATCCACGACGATATCCGAGGGATCATCGTAGGAATATCCATTGCCTGTAAAGTGTTTTTCCCAAAGCTGCTCGCCAGCCTCTGAGTATTTCAGTGTGGTATAGTCAAAGCTTCCTGATTCTGATAAACTCTGACCAGTCACATATATGGCTCCAGTACCATCTCGGGTCATTGATTGGAGTTGATCATCTCCAAGACCAGCCCCACCATAAATATTGGTCCATTGTAGGACACCTGCAGAACTATATTTCATTGTGATAAAATCTTGGCCACCGTCGAGACCATCTGTGGTACCACTAACCACCACTCCTCCCCGATTGTCAACCGAGAGATGAGTTGCTCTGTCATTAAAATTTCCTGGACCATCGAAATCTCTTACCCAGACTTCACTACCTTGCGGCGTGTATTTAATGGTGGTAATATCATCAGTCAGCGTAGCACCCACAGTGAATCCGCTAACATAAATGTTTCCATCCCTGTCAAGATCTATTGATGTGGCGTAGTCATTCGAGTTCACGTCCCCGTTGTGGCGCACTACCCATTCTTCAGAGCCAAACATGTCATATTTTACCGTGGCATAATCGATATTAAAACCCATTCGATAACTTGAGCCTGTGATATAGAGATTCTCGTCGTCATCCAATACCAGATCCACAGCGACATCGCTCCCATAATTTGGACCAACATATCTGGCTACCCAGGTCTGGTTGCCTGAAGCATCATACTTGATGGTTGTATAATCGTAGTTGGTCAAGCTGCCGCTACTATATCCAGTCACATAGACATGTCCGTTGTTGTCCACCAGCATCCTGGTGGCTTCATCATCAATATTCCCTGGACCGTTATAGGTGACAGCCCATAGTTGGTCACCTCCCGCTGAATATTTCAATGTGATCATGTCTTTGCCGCCTGTCAGGCTTTCACTATATCCAGTGATTATTACGTTGCCTTCAGGATCAGTCATAATATCGCTGGGTACATCATCCCCATCGCCTGGACCATTATACTCCCGGGTCCATTCCATAATACCGGTAGCATCGTATTTGATGATAGAGATATCTGCGCCACTCACCTGGCTTTCAATGATTCCGACGACATAGACATTGCTGGAACCATCTGTAGTTAATGCTACACCGATATCCAGACTATTGCCTGGACCGTCGAATTGCGTATCCCAACTATCTGTGCCATCTGATTGATATTTCAGGATCGAGTAGTCTTCAAGATTTACATTAGAGCTCTCATAACCTCCCACTAACACTGCATCGTTGCTATCCACACTCAAATAGAAAGCGAAATCATCGACACCTTCTCCCCCATCATACAGGTTTGACCATAACTCCTCGCCTGCTGTATCATATTTGACTGTGACTATATCGGTTGTTTGGTTATCGGATTCAGTCACACCTGTTACAATGATATTGTTCTCGCCGTCAAGCATCATGGCAGTTGCTTCATCAATACCACCAAAAAGATTATTGGTATAGCTTGAGACCCAGGATTCAGAGCCAGTGGAATCCCATTGAACCGTGACATAATTAAAACCGAACTGGCCTTCGTAACTAACTCCAGTGACAGTAACATTCATGCTATCGTCAACAACAATATCAGAAGCCCAACTATCTCCATCACCAGAGGCGCCCCAGCGGATTCCCCAGACTTCAGCACCTGCTGAATCAAGTTTCAAAGTATAGTAGTCATAGTAGTCATCGTAATGTTTACTTACTCCTGTGACATAGGTATGACCCGATGTATCAACTGCTAGGCTGGTCGCCAAATCTGTACTCATGATCCCATCAAAAATGGCTACCCACTCTTCTGTCCCTTCTGCAGAATATTTGATGATGCCATAGTCCTCCATGCTGGTCTCCCCGATCGTGATTCCAGCCACATATACATCGCCACTATCATCCAGAGCAATATCCGTGATCCAATCATCAGCCCATGCGCTGCCATTAAAAAGCATATCCCAGAGTAAATTGCCCTCATTGTCAAATTTAAGCGTGGCAAAATCAGCCTCTACGGTGGCACTATAACTATACCCCCCGATAAAGATGTTTCCCTGAGAATCCAACTCGATGTCATTGGGAAAATCGTTGTTGAGTCCTGCACCTGCATACTCAGCCACCCATTGCTGTGCACCTGATGGATCATATTTGACAAGTAATATGTCTGAGTCAATAAATGGACCCCAGCGATAGCCACTTACATAAACATTGCCAGCAGTATCCACCTGAATACCATCTCCATAGGTATCTGTTATTCCTGCTTCGGAGTAGGTCTGGCTCCAAACCAGGGTACCAGAAGCATCATATTTCATGGTGAGCCATTCAAAATCACTGTTTCCAGTTACATAAACATTCCCTGATGCATCGGTTGTCATTCCTGTCAATACATCCGTACTGGGCAACGTGTTTGAACCAAATTCCTGTATCCAGCCAAAGTCAACGCTGTCTGTTCTGAGGTTAGTGAACTGCCAATTCGGGGTGGTGGAATATTGGTCTCCCAGACCAGGTGTGGCTGCGGCTGATTGATAATCATTGATGAGCGCTCTGGGACTCAGATCGATTATTTTTCCCAATCTTGGACTGGAGCGATCCTGAAAAAGGTCAATGGCAGCGTTGTCGATTCGAGCACGCCCCATCCCACTTGTAAGCAGTAAAATTGTTAAAATGAAATAGGATACAGGATTCAGTCTCAAACGCATTGGAGTCTCCCAATATGGATATTAATTCTCAGGCTGTAAGTCGTCAAAGTAATTCGGACAAGATCGCTTAAAAAATAAGAGACACTTTCCGGGCCTCCAACATATTAAGCAAACACCTCATGGTGCTGCGATTTCATGTTAATACGCTTCCTCATCTGAAGCGTTTTTTGTTT
>JABIFX010000043.1 GCA_018650445.1 Fidelibacterota bacterium | reverse complement strand
TCAGTAATGAAAAAAGTGATCGTGAGCGGTGCATATTTATTTCTCCCTTATTCAATATCAAAAAATTGCACGCCATTATAATCCTAAACTGGTGGGAATGTTATGCTTACTTGCTTACAGTAAAATAACGAGTGATGCAATTATATAGGGTTCGCTATGGTTTATCTGATAGACTGGGATACAAGCCATTTGAACAAATTAATACCGATAATGTCATTGATTTCTGATTCTGGATGCCATTGTACAGCCAGTAGTGGAATGGTTTTATCCCGAGGCTCCAATACCTCTATGAGACCATCAGCACTTCGGCCCGTGATACGTAAAGATTCTGGTACTTCTTTTATAGCCTGATGATGTGCGCTGTTTGTGTCTACTATGCTTTGACCTGTCAGTTGATGGAGGAGTGAACCACTTTCAAGACTTACATCATGTCTAGCTTCAAACCAGTCTCCAATTCTGTGCACCAACGGATTCTTGACCTGAGCAGGAATATCCTGATATAGAGAGCCCCCCATGAACACATTGACCTCCTGCATCCCCAGGCATATGGCTAAAGTGGGTATTTTGTTCTCCCAGATATATTCGAAAATTTGTTTATCATGGTCACCTCGACGTAGATGAAACGGTTTGGGTGTCAACGGGTCAGGAGATTCTCCATAATATTTTGGATGTAGATCATCCCCACCTGTAAGAATGATCCCATCTAACTTCTGGATCAGGTGTGCAAGATCCTCTCGCTTTATAATGGGGGGGATTAAAACCGGGAGCCCGCCAGCCTTCTGCACGCTGTCCGTGTAGGATTTGCCCAGGATACTACGATCCATTTCCTTGTGTTCATAATATGAGGGGCTAAGTCCTATCAAAGGTTTCATACTTTGCTTCCATTCATATACACCGCTTGAATCAATCCTTCGGGAAATTCATCAACTGAATCAATATGTTGAAAATCAGGATCAAGGACCACAAAATCAGCGAGGTATCCTGCCATTAGTGTTCCCAGGTCATGTTCTCGAAAACTGGCATAGGCTGCTAGACGTGTGTGTGCTTCCAATGAGTCATCCAAACCAATTGCCTCTTCCATATGCCAACCAGCTCTATGGACAGCACCATGAATGGTGGCAATGGGATCGGCAGGAGATACAGGCCAATCAGACCCAAAAGCCAGTACGGCATCTGTTTGTTTAAGGGATTGAAAGGGATATGCATAATCACAACGAACACCGAGCAACTTATCCGCATAGAGTGCATCATCTACGCAATGAGCGGGTTGAACCGAAGCGATGATATCAAGCGATTTAAAACGGGATTGATCCTGGGGATGAATATGCTGGGCGTGTTCAATGCGGAAGCGTCGGTCTCGGTGACCGTTCTCCTTGATTACATCCTCAAACACATCCAGAACCTCCCGTACTGCTCGATCACCGATGGCATGGATGACACTTTGAAACCCCATCTTATCTGCTTCAGCAATGGTCTCTCGAATCAGCATTACATCTTTCCAGTCACCATCATAGATTCCCGCTGAATCAGGACTATCCTCATAAGATTCCAGCATAAGGGCTGTGTGCGAGCCCAGACTACCATCGCTAAACCCTTTCAAGCCCTTATATTGGAAATACTCATCTTCATATATGCCATCCTTCAACAGGGATTTCATCTCTGTCCATTTCAGAATAGGAGTATAGGCAGTAACTCGTACTTTTAGTTTCCCCTGGCGAGCCATGTCCTGCAGAAAACGAAAGTGGTTCATATCGTATATCATATCACCCACGGAAGTGACACCTCTTTCCAATAAATAATTCTGAGATGTCTCTAAATTTCTCATGAGTTCGGTTTCTGACTCCTCCGGCATGAATTTCATAACCAGATCGATGGCCCCATCACGCAGGATGCCGGTGGGTTCTCCCTGCTGGTCCCTATCAATGACTCCACCTTGGGGATCAGGTGTTTCAGCGGTAATCCCTGCTAATTCAAGAGCCGCCGGGCTGGCAATCGCTGAATGTCCATCATGTCGTGTGAGAATCATCGGATGTCCCGGCGCTGCCTCTTCCAACCAACCCTTATGGGGAAAACTATGATCTGTAAAGTGATGTTCATTCCAACCACCGCCTTTTAGCCAGGATCCAGCAACACGACCTTGCGCAAACTTTCTGACAATATCTATAAATTCTAATTTTGAACAGGCATCATGAGCAGGAATGGTGAGTAACGTTTCTCCACCCCACAAAAAATGAACATGGGCATCAATAAAACCGGGCACTATGACGGCACCCATTAAATCGATAGTTACAGTAGAATCATCAATGTGTTGGGAAAGATCATCTCCCACAGCCAGGAGGGTTTTCCCGTGGGTTGCCATTTGAGAAACCTGGCTGCGTTCATCATCCTGGGTTAGAATGATGCCATTGATATATATTTTTTCAGCTTTTAAAGTATTCATGAAAGCAAACTTTGACGCGCTTGAATCAGGGCTTCGACCCGCAAAGGATCAGGGTCATTTTTCCAATTACCCTCCTGCTTGAAATAACTGCCTACAATAAAGGCATCTGCAGCCTCAAAGATTTCTGAAAGACCCTCAGGTGTCACGCCACTTCCCACCAGTACAGGCAGCTGTGCAGATGCATAGACGTGCTTCAATTCTGCTTGGTTCACAGGTTTACCTGTATGGGTGCCAGTGATAATCACACCATCACTGAGAAAAAATTCAGCCGCTTCTACCGTATCCTCAAGAGACACATCAGAGGTCATCGCATGGCTGCTGTGCTTTTTCTTGATATCGGTAAATATCATGATGTCATCTGCCTCAATTTGTTTCCGAAAGCGAAGCAGATCACCAGCATCTGATTGGAGTAAACCTTCATCAGCCATGTGACCGAATACAAAACCCTCAGCTCGAATGAATTGCAATTCTGCAGCTTGAGCAACTGATAGGGCAGCTTGATTCGCCCCGGCCAGGATCTGGAGGCCCATAGGCAGATCTATTACCGCACGAACATCCGAGCATATTCGGGTGAGCGCTGCAGTAATTTCTGGCCCCACCTCACGATTCAAATAGGGGACGTCGTGCATGTTTTCCAGAGCTATGGATTGCATTCCACAATCAGCAAGAATTTTTGCTTCCTTGACTGCCTGTGCAGCAATTTCAGATACAGAGAGATGGTTTTGGGGTGTTCCGGGGAGAGCCTGGACATGAATCATGCCTATGAGACTCTTGGGCTGGGGTAATATATTAGAGAATTTCGATATATTCATGTTGTTGTCCTGTCATTATTGTTAGGCTTCAATATAGGTGAGGTTGGAGTGTTTTGAATGCCTCTGACGCTGTGAATTGCTTAATTATTTTCACAACAATTTGTACATGACGAGGGCATCGATTAAACCTAGGGTGGGGTGATTAAACACCCGGGGTAATCGCTCAACAGTCTCAAATCCCAGTTTTGTCCACAGACGAATGGCTCCCAAATTACTGGCAATCACAAAATTGAATTGCATAGCAAGATATCCCAATTCTAGAGCCTTTAATTGTGAATGCGTACACATTGATGTCGCCAATCCTTGCCCTCTGGCCTTCGAAGCGACCATATAACCACAGTTGCAGATATGGTGAGCTGAGCTCTCTGGATTTGTTTTTATATAATAAGTTCCAAGCACCTCATCATTCAGCATTGCGATATAAGTTTTTTGGGGTTGTGTTATCCAGACATTGAAAGCTTCAATTTTGCTCATATCACTTGGATATGCATAAGTATCACCGGAACTAACGATCTCATGAAATATTGGCCAGATTAGCTCAAAATCCTCATGACGTGCTTCAATAATTTTTAAGGAACTCAATTTTACTAGAACCTACTCTTTATGTGTCGGTTTCAAGATAAATTTGGCGTGGTCGCTTTATGCCGAACTGTTTCAACCTTTCTTTGATCCCCAGTGCCTTGATTGCTAAGTTCTCAAATTCTGGTCGTTCAATCTCTCCTCTTACAAGTACATCAATAATGGCTTCCATTTCGCTAATTTCATTCACATCCCGGTCAACGATCTTGTCATTAAGCAGGATTTCTTTTTTCTTGATATGGAGTTCATTTTCATCGATAAGCTTTAGAACCTCAGTGGCAGACAATGTCGTTTCATGATGAATCCCATTCAATCGATCCGTTTCAGCTCTGAGAGCATGGAAGTCACAATACACCTGTTCTGCTTCAGTGAGATCATTGCTGATCATCTCGGTGATGATGATCAGACCCGTCGGCTTAATCAATCTTTTTAGCTCAGCCAGAACAGCCGGTTTATCTCTGAGATGGTGGAGTGTATTTGATAAGGTGATCGTAGTAAATTGTTTTTCACCCAAACCCAAGGGTAGCTTTTCCTGGACAATAAAATCCACTTCAAAGGCTTCTAGAGTTGTCCTAGCATTTTGAATTGATTCCGGGTTTATATCAACTGCAGTAACTGATTTGAAAGAATCATTGAGATCAAGTACATATTTGAGAAATCCTCCATCGCCGCATCCGAACTCCAGATAAGTTCCTAGATCAAGTTCCAGAATGTGCCTGGCGAGTGAGTGATATTCATTATACATGCTGGTTACTTAACCCCCAAAATATTCATCCCTTACTTGAGTAGTCTTGAATCATCTTATCGAAAAGACCGTTGAGATAAGGGTCGATCTTCTGACGCGCAGAATCAGCTTCATACCAGGCAACAATCTCCTTTGCACCCTGTTCAAAGGGAATCTCAGCAGCAAAATCCGGTACTAACGCCTTAATCTTTGAATTATCAAAGATCATGCTGTGAGACTTGTCCCCCAACAGTCCCTCAGCAAATACTTGATCATATCTGGCGATGATATCTGAAGGAATGTGAACCAGGTTTGGCTCAATACCCATGGCCGACCCCATATGCCTGAAAATACTATCCCAGG
>JABIFX010000044.1 GCA_018650445.1 Fidelibacterota bacterium | reverse complement strand
CTAACCAGGAAAAAGAACATGCTAAACGCTTCTTTAAATTTTTGGAAGGTGGTGACCTGGAAATAACTGAGACATTTCCTGCAGGTAAAATTGGTACCACTCTGGAAAACCTGAAGGCCGCAGCTGCAGGTGAGGAGTACGAATGGACCACCATGTATCCTGAATTCGCTAAAATTGCCCGCGAAGAAGGCTTTAAAGCTGTGGCTATTGCTTTCGAGACCATCTCCATAGCTGAGAAGCAACATGGCAAACGTTATGCAGATCTGGCTAAGAATCTTGAGGAAGGTCGGGTATTCAAGCGGAATGGCAAAGTTGTCTGGCGCTGCATCAACTGTGGGTACCTCCACGAGGGTGAAGATGCCCCTAAAGCCTGTCCAGCCTGTCTACATCCCCAGGAATACTTTGAGCTCTTAGGCGAAAACTGGTAAACTCAAACTTACGTGAATATTAAAAGAGCCCTCTTTTGGAGGGCTCTTTTTTAAGCTAAACTTTAGTAACCCCGGGATGTTTTTCCATATCCATCAAGACCCATCCGAACAGTAAGCAGGTTAATGTAATTATCCCTATGAGGGGATGCATGAGCATCTGAGGGACCGAAGCGCTGACTCCCAATACGTTCTGAGAAAACAAGTTTACTAGCCTTTCCAGCGGTGACCAGAAAAATATTCCTAAACCCACTCCCCAAAACATGAGAATACTGTTGAGAATGATGGAGATTCTATCCAATTGCCGGTTTTGAGTCAAAACGATCTGAGAGGGAATTGCCATTAGTTGTTGCTCCATATGAGCTGGAGGGTTCTCCCAGGATTTATCAAGTACTGCATCAATCACATCTCGTTTGTTTAAATTATCGGGTCTCATCGTAGACCTCCATTAATAATAGTTTTAACTTGGCTTTGGCCCTGCGAATATGGGATTTTACTGTATTCAAGGGGATATCCATGACATCTGCCACTTCAGTATATTGAAATTCCTTTAAATAATAAAGTGTGATCGCATCAGATTGAAGTGGAGGAAGGTCTGAAATTGCCTGTCGAATTTGATCCTTTTGTACGTCCCTCAGGAAAATTTCTTCAGCATCGCCATGTTCTTGTATGGGTTCCAAATCAGGCCGGTCATCAAGGGGCATCATGTTTGCCGAAAGCTGGGACTCTTTCTTAATCATGGTATGACACACATTAAGAGCAATCCGATATATCCATGTTCCCAGTTGGGATTCATCTCTGAAATTTTGCAGTCCTTTATAAACTCGAATAAATGTTTCCTGGCAGATGTCTTCAGCTAGTTCCACTTGATTACATTTCATGAGGGCCAGGTTATAAACACGACTGCTATGATCCTTCACAATTTCCCGAAAGATGTGATCCACTTCTTTTTGAACTCTGGGAGTCATATTGATCATATTAATACTTAGACTTGAATTAGGGGCAAATTGTTGCAGATAGGACAAAAATAAATATTCTACAAGAAAAGATCAAAATGCTGCAACAAATGATGATTGGCTTCGGTCTAATACATCGATGAATCAAAAATTAATTAAAGGAGAATTATAATGGAAGAAATGATTCCTATCAGCATGTTTTTATCCGCAGCCGCCATCATTATTGTGGCGCTATTTCTTAAGCTGCAAAAACGGAAAATTGAAAGCACTGAGATTCTGGCAGCTATCGAAAAGGGCGTTGAAGTAAAATTTCCAGATGTAAATAGAAATCGCCTCTTACCTGGTTTAATATGGCTCTTTCTCGGAATCATCATGACTCTCGGAATGGCACTAGCCATTCCTGAAGACGCCCCCTCAGGTATGTGGGTCTGGGGATTAATACCCGCAGCAGTTGGAGCAGCCTATCTTATCGTTTATCGCATCGATGAACAAAAAGGAGATTCTGAAGAGAAATAGTCAACTCTCAGATATCATCCTTTTCAGTTAAAAAGAAGGTAGGGGGTCCTGCCTTCTTTTTGTTTATCCCACAAAAACACAGGTTTAACACTCTTAGTCTATTCTTCCTCGAATAAAATTCACCTCCCACCAGTTAGCGATTACATTGATTGCCGTGAACAATTAATCTTCTGATTAGTTTGCTTCACTATCGATTTGTGTAATTGAAGGAAGAAGAATGAAATACAGTTTTAAATATATACTTTATCTAATCATCACCATGCTGGTCCTGGGAACAGGATACGGCCAGACCCGTTCAGGTCGCATCAATGGATATCTACGAGATGCAGAAACCGGTGAACCCCTGCTACACGCCAATGTTAGTTTAAAACAAACAGGGATAGGCGCAGCTACCGACAATTCTGGATATTATATCATAACCAACATTCCTCCAGGCAATTATATCCTCCAGGTAATGATGATGGGATATGCCCGTACTGAGAAAGCCATTTCAGTGGTAGCTGGTCTGGATGAGCGCCACGATTTTGAAATTGCTCCCGCATCAATCGAAGGTGAGGAAGTGGTGGTTACAGGAGCCCGTCAACGTTTCGAAAAAGAGATCGAAGTCAGTGCAGTGAGCCTGACCATGCGCGATGTGAAGCTCATGCCGGCATTTGTTGAGGCAGATATTTTTCGGACTCTTCAACTATTGCCTGGGGTTCAATCATCCAGCGATTTCTCCTCAGCCCTGGTGGTGCGGGGAGGTAGCCCGGATGAAAACCTCATCATGCTAGATGGTATTGAAATCTACAACCCCTTCCATCTTGGTGGCGTATTTTCAACTTTTAATGCAGATGCCATCGCCGATGCTGAATTTCTGGCTGGCGGGTTTCCTGCAAAATATGGAAACCGCATATCTTCTGTTTTAAGTATCACTGGACGTGAGGGGAACTCGAAAAATAGAAAGCTTTTTGGAGATAAACCGATTGGCAAATTCATAGATCTCAGTGAAGTCCATGGAGAGGTCAACCTGTTAAGCTCAAAAATTCTGGGTGAAGGACCACTCCTACGAGGATCATGGATGTTGTCGGGCAGGAGAACCTATTTTGACCAGATGGCCAGAATTTATTACTGGGCCAAGGACGATCCCATGAAGTGGAAATACTACTTTTATGATGTCCAGGGTAAAATCATTCAGAATATCAATCCCACAAATCGTCTGGCATTTTCACATTATGGTGGCCAGGATCGTATCGCCTTTGATCTTGAACAATCTGATGCTGAAGTGACCTTTAGATGGGATTGGGGGAATACAACCAATAGCGTAGAATGGCGATGGGTTCCCAATTCCAAATTTGTCTCAACCTTCTCATTTGCAAACACGAACTACAAATTTGATGTAGACTTGGAATACAGTTCCAAAGACAGCACGGGGAGCAGCTCAGGTAGTAATTTTATTGTCTATAATGAAATAGATGACTGGACTATAAAAGAAACTCTGGATTGGTATATATCCTCAGAACACACCGTGACCATGGGTCTCGAAGCCAAAGATCTCGGAGTAAAATTTTCCCTGGGTACTGGAGATATGCTGTTCATTGATGAGGATGAAACCAATATGGTTTATACTGGGTTGATTCAGGAGAGGTGGCAACCCAATCCCGTTCTCATGCTTCAAACCGGCATGCGTGTTTCAAAATACTCTGCACATGCCAATCTTTACTATGAACCACGTATAGGATTCAAATATCTACTCAATACCAATCTCGCACTTAAGGGAGCATGGGGAATATATAACCAGTTCATCTTTACTGCGCAGGATGAGGATGCTATTTTGAGTATTGTCGACTTCTGGAATCCAATCCCTGAGAACTATAAATCAAAACAAGTACAGCACTTTATCATTGGACTTGAACAATGGTTAGGCGAGGGTTGGTTTACCAGTCTTGAAGGCTATTACAAACCCTATAGTAACACCCTGGTAATTAACCCCAAGAATGTATTCAGCGATCCAGATGATGATTATACTGAGGGCACGGCTGAAATTTATGGTGCGGAACTCCTGTTCAAGAAGAGCAGTGGAAAGCTCACGGGTTGGCTTGGATTTTCGTATATGCAGAGCAAACAGGAATTTGATTTTAATGGGGATGGTCAGGCCATTGAATCTGATGGTGAGATTTATAGCTCTAAATATGACCAACCATTTTCAGCGAATCTGGTCTTGGGGTATACCATATCAGAAAAAAACTCAGTTGGACTCACACTAAGTAGCAGCAGTTCAAATCTGTATACACCGACGGTAGGCTATGTCCCAACCCAAAATGGTTCTGGATTTGACTTCGGTAACCCCTATTCAAATCTTGCTGAACTGAAGGGCAATCGTAACTCTGCTCGCTACCCCGATTATTTTAGAGTGGATGTCAGCTATGCTCGCCAGATTTCACCCTTTGGTTTGGATGGCACATTCAAGTTTCAAATCATTAATGTAACAAATCATTTTAATACATTTTTTTATAACATGGATCTCGAAGATCAAACTGTTGAAGGAATAGGTATGTTTCCTTTTCTTCCAACATTTGGCGTAGAATTCGAGTTATAGGAGATCTTATGAATAAGCATATACAACTCATTTTCCGGAAAACAACAGGTCTCAGTCTGCTAGTTCTTCTCTTCATTGGTTGCACAGAGGAAATGAGCATCGCAGATTTTGCTGAATACTATAAAAATTATAAGCAAGAAATACGAATAGAAGGATTGTTGGATAACGATAATTTTGCCAACTCTATTATCCGGGTTGATCGCACGATTTTGGTCACCGATACATCCCTATATAATGGCAGAGATGACAATGGTGATTGGGTTTCCTACACAGATGAAAATGGAAATAATCGTTGGGACGAGGGTGAGCCTTTAAACGATGATATTGGGTATAACTATGGCGGACCAAATGATGAACCTGAAGGACGTGGCAACGGAATCGCTGATGCAGGTGAACCTCATGTTGATGATTATATAGAAATCTTGCACCAGATTCACGATTCAACAATGGTTTCAGTCATTCTTCGAGAAGCAGCGTCACAAAATTTTGTAGCAGAATTCTTCTGGGAAACTCAGGCTGCTGAATTTGATGTAATTTATGGCCCTGGTGGACCGCCTGAAGCTATGGCCTCTAACCCGTATATTACCTACCACTATGGAGCATATATCCCTGCACCTGAATACGCCGGTATTTCATTAGATGAAAATCTTGAATATCAAATGGTGTTAACCACTTCAGAAGGCAGAATCATAACCGCTTCAACAGATATAGTAGGACCGCCTGTCAACATTTTCTGGGAGAATTCGAATTGGGTTGGAGACACCCTAGTGAGTAATAACAATAATTACGCATTTATGACCTGGAACAACTCATCTTTGAGCTCATTTTGTGCTGTGTATATGGATGAATATTTTGTAGACGGCTCCACCAAGGATTTTTACGGCTCCCTGGCCGTGTCCATATTCAGTGATGATTCCACCGGGCTTCCACAATTCCAGGGTAATTTTGCGGGTATCCCTCTCGGATTATACCAGGTGAAATTTGAGAGTGTGAATGAGATCTATGGCAACTATGTATATTCAGGACTTCCACTGAGGGATCGTGAGCTCTCAAACTGGCGTGATCAGGATGGCAATGTTATACTAGGAGCACTTGGCTCGAAGACAGCATTCGATTTCTATTTACGCTTTAATTCCGCCAATGGGTAAAGGAAGAATTCGCGAATATCAGATTCACCCGTAAGCACCATTAATAGACGCTCAACCCCAATTGCAATGCCTCCGGTTGGAGGCATTTTGCCTACTTCCTTGATAAAATCGGAGTCAATGGGGTGGGGAGGATAGCCACGTGTTTCGCGATCTCGATTGGCGGCTTCAAAACGTTTAAATTGTTCGTGAGAATCAGTCAACTCACTAAACGCATTGCCAATCTCAATACCCTTGATATAAAGCTCAAAGCGTTCAGCCCAAATATCCTCAGGTGATTTAAGTTTGGACAACGCAGCCATGGATGCCGGGTAATCAAAGACAATCTCTGGGTTAGATAGCCCCAACCTGGGTTCAATTTTTTTGAGCCATACTCGAAAAAAAATGTCATCAAAAGTGTCGTCGGAGGGAATTTTTTCACCTAGAACATCAGCCGCTGCTCCTCGCCAATATTCAGCATCAGTCATCCCTCTGTGCAAGTCAAGCTCTGCATAAGTTTGAAAACAGTCCTGTATGGATGTTCTCTTGACTCCATTCCAGGAAAAATCCGGATCATGTTTCGGCGTATCAAACGGTTCACTCACATACTGAAGTAAATTTGCTACATCATCCATGATCTGATTGTAAGAACCGGGACGGTACCACTCCAACATGGTGAACTCAGGGTGATGCTGTGGACCCAGCTCTCCATGATTACGAAAGACACGAGCGATTTCAAATACCTTCTCAAAACCGGCTCCCAGAGCCTTCTTGATGGCAAATTCAGGCGATGTGGGTAGGTGGAGCAATTCCTCAGAACCATCATGTCTGACATATTTAGTGGTGAAACTGTGCAGATGGACTTCCATGCCAGGGGAAGGTACCAATAGGGGTGTTTCTAACTCAAAAAATCCCTGATCTGTAAAAAATTTGCGAATCAGGTTGATAAATTGCCGTTTCTGTTGAATTCTCTGCTGGTTCATGCTGGCAATATGTCAAAACCTCCATCAAATTCAAACATACATGAACTTAAAAAGATTGCCTGTAATTTTTCTTCGTGAATGGCATATCTGATTTATTTTGAGAAATGAATAATTCTCAAAT
>JABIFX010000045.1 GCA_018650445.1 Fidelibacterota bacterium | reverse complement strand
GGGGTTTAGATGGTGGGCCCACAGGGACTTGAACCCCGAACCGACGGATTATGAGTCCTCTGTGCATTTTATATATGCGTTACTGAATAAGGCCTTAAGGAGTGTCATGAACACGGCTTCCCCGCTATGTCCCCAATTCGTGCATTTTGAATGCCTGCTAGGCAGTAGCCATCGTCATGCTTGAGCGACAATCTGATTGCTCTTCTTTTTCGGTTTTTCCTTCAAGACCTTCACCAGAAAGTCCATTGGATATTTGGTATATATCATGGTGGTCTTGATGTCTTGGTGACCAAGTAGATCTTTGACAAAAACAATATTGTTGGTCTCAATCAGACAACGAAGCGCAAAGGTGTGGCGTAAGCTGTGCAGGGTCTTTTCCTCTGGGATTTTCGCGTCGTCAGCATAACTGCGAAAAGCATGGGTTATTGAATCAGGCTTATAAGGTTTGTCCATGGCAATCTTGTAATGTGGAATCAGATCAACAGTAATGGGCACCATTCTGGAGCGTCTGCTTTTAGCATGTTCCGATGGGATAGTAACATAATCTCCTTCTAAAATACTGTATTGAAGTTCGCCAACACGGAGTCCCAGCCTCTCCAGCACCTTAAATGTTGAATACCATTTCGGTGTCTCTATCTGGGCATAAAGATTATCCAATTCGCCCGGTGTCAAGAATTTTGGCAGCTGCTCATTAACCTTAATCTGTGCCACCTTCACTCGCTCAAGAATGTAGCCTTCCTGAAGCAGCCAGCTTGTAAAGGCATTAACAGACCGGATACGGATATTGATTGTGCTATCTTTGAGCTTTTCTTTATGGAGCTTCTCAATCATTTTACGAATATTCTTATTCGTGATTGAATTTACTAGCATGCTGGGGGAGTTTGCATCCACCAGATTGTCCAAAGCTAACTCATATGATTCAATTGTTGTTGGTCTGCGCCCATTGACCTTGCGGTCTTTGATGAAGCGATCCACTGCATCTTGTAAGCCCAGATCCTCGAGTTCAGCTTCAGAAATTAACTTAGCCTTAAGCAGAATCTCCCTGTCCTGTACAAGCCTAAGTCTACGCTCCGCTTCACGACGATTGCCTGTCTGGGTAGATATTGTTTTCTCTTTACCACCAGGGAGACGGACGCGGATGTAATATTTGTTATGTTTTTTTACGAGTGTTGCCACTATCGAGACTCCGTTGAATTTATAAACCTAATCTACTTAACCATTAGATACAATGATTGAGTCAGTTTGTAGAGCAGTTATATATTTGGATTAATGGGTGGCGTGTGTCTTTGGATTTATAAGCACAAGGGACTTAAAATCCCTCGGCCCTTAAAGCCGTGCCGGTTCGATTCCGGCCCCGGGTACATCTCCTAACGCACTGATACACAGACACTTACGAATAACACTGGAAGTCGTTTTAACCTCTTTATGGAGTGCGCTATTTGCGCGATGTGCACATCATGTGCTATCATTTACTATCATTATTGCACACATAGTGCACATGTTTTGGGCTCTTTTTGGAGCAGGTGATCATGATCATAAATGCTACATTCAATTTGCGACACGCCACCCATTTGCCGACTCGCTGATCATGTGGATAGCATGTGCCACTGATTTACTCAACCTTTAGCTCTGTGGCACTTAATAGATTAAATCCTTTACGCATCCAATGAACTACTTCACCTGCAAAATTGAAAGAAAGCATATACTGCCTCGATTGACTGTAGTATCGAATATATCCTTTTCATTATGCTCCTAGTGAAGTGACCGCATAGATAGGCTATGTTCTTGCTAGAAGCCATACATCGATGACCCTATGCCAATGCTTTCCTAAGAATGGCGAATTGGCTAATATATATTATATAGGGATTAGCCAATTTTGGTATACTGCCAACGGGTGTCCATCAGAGGACTATTCTCACTGGATCACTGTTGACTAAAAACCATATTCAAGAAGCAAGGTGCCACTCGCCTGCAGTTTCACTAATCTTGGGGATTGCGTTCTCTAATGCGGCTGTCATATCGGAATACTCCTTCTGAAGGAGATCAGTATAATGACGTTCCGTAACAACGACACTTGAATGTCCTAAGAACCGACTTACCCTGTAGATGTCCACCCCCTGCTGTATAAGCAATGCGCCAGCAGTTTTGCGAAGCGTATGCAGATTTGCATTCTTAATGCCTGCCCGTTTATAGTACTTCCTTACTATTTGGCTGTATACATACTCATACTTGAACGGGAATGGAAACTCGAGGTCACGTCGTTTATGGAGAATCTTTCGAATCGTATCGTTCATACCAATCCTTCGGGTCTTCTCCCCTTTGCCATACAGCTCGATGTAATCCTTCTTGACGCTTTCCCATGTGAAATTAGGCGGTAGAATCTCATTTGCTCTGGCACCAGTGTGGAGGTAGAACTGGATCAGGTCCATTATATCGTCATCCTGTCCCGTGTGAACCTCGAATAGAAGACTATGTATCTCAGCCTCACGAAGGAAACGCACTATATGTTCGCCCACTTTTACCTGCTTTACGCCACGGTATGGACTCTCGGAGATAACCCCCATTCGCACACAATGATTCAAAAAGCCTCTGAGGTGGCGTAAATCCACATTGACTCCAGAAGACGAGCAAGTCTTGAGCCTATAAGACTTAAAGTTTTCTATAACCGCATAGGTAACCTTCCCAATCGATTTCTCTGAACTGAAGTAGTCTGTGAATGCAGTTAGGGAAGTTTTATATCTAATGATGGTACTTGGCTGTTTGCCTGCACCCTGTATATGCTTCAAGTACTTATCGACAAGCTTACCAATGCTCTCTTTATCTGAAGGAGATGGTTTTAGTCCAGACTTGATATCCTGGACTTCGATCTCAATGCGATGTGCTATTGATTCAGCCTTCTTCTTGTTGCCTATTACAATCTTTGATCGTCTTTTGTTTTGGTGGTCAAAATAGTAGATACGGTAAGCTGTCTTACCGTCCCTTCTCGGATGCTTAATTATTGATGCCATTATTATTCTCTTCCTTAATTATCGTTTAGGATGTTTTGTGCCTCATCTATGAGGTGGTACTGGATAAGGGTAAGATTGATGGAAGTCTCCTAACGCCAGATCAGGATCTTCAACAACGGATTGCGACCCACCCATCTTTGAACTGGAAAGCCATCAATGTTAAGAAGCACAAGGGTCTATAATCCCTCGAAATGTGCTAAAATTACTGCACACATAGTTCACACGCTGCAAACGTTCATGCAAATATTCTTTTTAATATTTTCACACACTTCCTGTAAGCTCTTGAGTATCAATTCATTTTTCAGGACTTAAAATCCCTCGATAGCGGTATCGTGCAGGTTTGATTCCGGCGCCGGGTACTCGACTTCGCGCTCTGAGCTACGGCGCTGCAAGCACAACCTCTAAACAAGATACTATCTTCCATTATGGCCTGTCGCGGCGTAGTCCGCAGGACGAAGACGGACCCCAGGTACACGACTACGGTCTGAAGGAGCGTCGGAGTCTGCGCCATAGCCGAGCACTGCGAGGCGACGGCGAGTACCTTCCCCTAAATTGATCTTGACCCCGAGAGCCTCGTAGCTGGAAACTCGCCAACTCATATATCTGTCAAAGCGGAGGCGACCTCGACGTCGCTCACAGTCCTCGAGAGTCGCAGGGGGCCAATTCCCACCTGCTCCATAGCGTGGTGCATTCAGTAGCTACACAACGCTTATTTAATACACATATGGTACGCTATTATTTTTATTCAGAAAGGCACTTAAAACTCAATCTACTGGCAGGATAAGCCATTCTTAAACGTCTTTGCCCTCTTGTAAACATGAAAAAAATACCACTCGGATCTTACTGATTGATAATTTTAGGTAGGTTACTGAAAACCAGATTATTTCGGCTGATCCAAAGGTGGTTGCCATAGATAAACTTATGGTACACATCTTTTTGTTCAGAGGGCGTTGATTCGATGATCTATCTATTTTTCAATGTCACTTCTCTAGCGCTAATCCCATCCGATACTTCAAAGGTGAGTTCGTATTCACCAGCTTGATGTAGCGTAGGATTCCATGAAATGATTCCCACATTCTCCTGCTGTTCAAATAGCATGCCGTCAGGGAGGGTTGATTGGGCACTCCAGAACAATTCTGTTTCTGTATTGTCCCAGGCGAACAGTTTGATCTCTAGATCATCCTGTTCAGCACCCATGATTGCAGGTATGGGATAAATAAAAGGAACTTGGTTGGTATTGGATGCATCCAGTGGCAAACTCTGATGAACATGGGTGTAACTACTACTAGAGTAATTATTAAAAAATACGGCACCAGAGAAATTCATTCCTGAGGTGTATTGAAATTGCTGAATACCTGCATCAAAATGGATGTTGCATACAGTTTGCTCGTTGTGTGAGTATTGGCTGCCCGTTGGATTTAGAACCCATTCATCCATAGAGGCGGGTGGTGTAGTGAGTATACGAATTTCATCGATCTGACCATGTAGGTAGCGTTCGTACCCTCCCCAATAGCGGGCACCAATATTCAGGGCATTACTGGAAGAAGTAAATTCCCAAGTTCCCAGATCTGTGCTATCAACCATTCTGGGACCAATCCACATCTGGGCGCTGCTCCCATCATAAAATGCCACGATGTGATACCAGCGATTAAAGAACAAGGCAACCTCTTCATGGTCGATGGAGCTCAGGGTATCACCCAGTGCATCATCAATGCGGATACCGAATTTCAGAGCATAGTCACCCCGGGGTTCAACAGGGTCAGGTGTAATGAACCAGGAAAAGACCGTGCGCCTATCCATGATGCTCTCCCAGGCACCAGGATCTGAAGTAGAGTCAATATTGATCCATGCTTCCAGAAACCAGGAGTCATTCAGACTGTCCAGTATATTGTTCGCATCATCATTGATGCCAACAGACGATATACCGTCCAGAGTCAGGGCGTGCAGGTTGTCCTGATATCCAAGATCCTGAAAATCGAAATGGACAGAGTCGGTCAATGAACCATCACTCACGGTGACAGCTATCTCACCCCTGCCATCCCAGGTTTGCCCTGTCAGGGGCGTAATGGTGATTGTATCGGCAGCTGTTGATAAAGTGGCATGACCACTCAGTAGAGCCAATGAAAGCGTCAGATCGTCGTTATTGACATCTTGAATATCAGTTGTGATCTCAATGGCCTCATGCTCATCGGTCCACTGAAAACCGATGTCGGCAATTGTAGGGGCACGATTTTCCAGGAACAGATCCTCACTCACATCAACATAATCTACACTCGTAATTCCGGTATCACCCCTTGATCCATCCAGGCTATCGGGACTACTCGCTGTGAGGTATGAGGGTGGGTCGCCCAGGTCATCTAGATGCATGAGTAAAATTGTGTTTGCATCGACTTCATAAGGGGCATCTCGGGTAGTCGTCTGTAGATCTTCCAGCGCTCGGGCAATATTAGAAATTCGAATTTCATCTATCAAACTCTCAGAGAGCTGCCTCGAGTACTCGTATAAGCCTGTAGTACTATTCAACCAGTATCTTCCACCCAAGTTCACAGCTTTTGTACTGGTAGATAATGCCCAATCAGCATCTGTATCATTGTCATATTCAGTGCCATTTATGTAGAGTCGTGCTGTTGTGCCATCGTAGGTTGCTGCCACATGATACCACGTATTTAAAGCCATCTGGGCTTCTGAATCACCTGGACTTACACCATCACTTCGAACACTGGCAATAATAGACCCACTACTATTGCGAGCAACAAATCTTATTCCAAAATCACCTACAGTATTGGGAGCAATCAAGTAGAATGAGAATACTGTGACTCTATCCATAATACATTCAAAATCGCCACTCACAAAGCTGTTGACTTTGATCCAGCTCTCAAAGGTCCAGTCGGTGCTTACATCGAGGTTGTTGTTGGTACCATCATTCACATAGAAGGATTCACTCCCATCCAGAGCTAGGGCATACTCATTCTGGGCCAGCAACATGCTGGTGAGTATAAGGAGACCTAGGAGTGTTTTTTTTATGTGGGTCATAGCGAATAAAAAGGGTCTGCCAAACTCAGTTCCTCAGTGTGGCAGACCCTGGATTCAAATTGTAAATGCGCCTAATCGAGTTTCATGACCTTCTGGGTGAGAACATCTGCCCCAGAGGATATCTGCACAAAGTAGATCCCTGAGGAGACAGCTCCAGCATGCCAGTTCAGGGTGTGTTCCCCTGCGGAATAATCCTGATTCTGGACCAGTGATTCCACCAACTGACCCTTGGCATTGTAAATACTCAAGGACAGAGTGGCTGCTTCGTCCAGGTTCAGCTGAATACTGGTACTGGGATTGAAGGGATTGGGATAAATTGATGACACCTGAAAAGCCAGAGGCTTGGTATCTTCCTCAGGCTCAGTATAGGTGACCTTAAGGGCCTTGTGGCGGGTCTCGCTGCCCTGATAGTCCACATCGCTCAATGTATAATAATAAGTAGATCCTGGTTTCACATCAGTGTCGATCCAGGAATATTGACTTGAGGATGTTGTTGATCCAGCACCTTCCAGGGCAGGATTCTTGAGATAACTGGTCATCAGTTTGGATGCCTGAGCACCCTCCATTTTGCGTTCGATGATAAAACCTTGATTCTCAATTTCAGAGGCAGTTTCCCATGACAGGGCTATTCCTTTGCTTGTGGATTTACCTTTGAAATAGGTCAACTCGACAGGAAGGGAAAGATCGGTACCATAAAAATCCCAAGCCCTCCAAGTTGCATCATTCGTACTGCTTCTCAGTGATATTCCTGAAAAATTACTAGATGCATCTGTGATAGAAGTTCCAGAACCGCTATTTAGATGCAATAAAAATATTGTATCATCATCACTTGAGTGCTCTGGCTCAGAAGTTGAAATTGTGAAGGCTGAACTATAGCGGGCTGATTTTGAATACCTGATTTCGTCAAGTGCTCCACTAAAATATCGTTCATAACCGTAATTATTTCGCGCAGCCACATTGACAGCCGAAACAGAAGCATCTAAATCAAAATCAACATCTGTGGAAGTACTGACGATAGAACCATCGATAAATAGTCGAGTTGTTGTACCATCGTAAGATGCTGCAACATGATGCCAATCATTGATGGACATATAGCTGGTTCCAGAATGGCAGGTTCCCTCAATATCAAAACCAGTACCACCCCCAGATAGTGCAACTATTCCAAGCCCACAATTTCCACTGGTATTGCGCAGGTAAAAACCGAAGGAGTATTTACGATCAATAATGGCTGGGAATGTTCCCGATCCCGGAACCTCAGATGGGTAAATCCAACATTCAATAGTCCAAGCATTGTCATCGTTTACATCCAATTGATTGGAATCGTCATTTATGAAGAATGAATCATCACCATCAAACTCCAACATGTATTCATTCCCAGCAATGACTCCACCAAACGGAATCAATATCCCAACAACTAAAATGACAAATAATGTGTTCTTTAATTTCATGTCTTCCTCCCTATTTGAGCAAAGTAAGTTTACTTATTTCTGTATGTTCTGGTGTGGCCAATTTAACCAAATATATGCCTGAGGCAAATCCTTGGGCATCCCAATTCAGGGTATGGTGACCTTGATCATACGATTTGTCAGAAAGCGTGGCCACTTCCCTCCCATTCATATCATAGATACGAGCTGTGAGATGTCCCACTACAGGCATCTGGAAATCGATAGATACACTGGGATTAAAAGGGTTGGGATAAGCTGTGAGGAGTTCAAAACCTTCTATCATCACAGCCTCTTCATCAACACCTACATTAATCGCCCCAACATAGGGAATATTGCCGTACATGATGTAGTAGCCCATATTGGAATTATCATCTGCCTGGGTCCAGATCACGTCTGCTCCCCCACCAAAGCCAATACCTGCCGAGCGTACCTTGCGACCAATGGTGGCATTCTTGATCGAATAATTAGAAGCATTGGCAAACTCGGAATCACTGAGTTGTGTGACTTCATTCCAGGATAAACCGCCATCAGGTGAGGTACGATACATGACATTGTAGATCCCGGCATCATTCTGCTCTATCCAGGTGATGTAAATACCATAGCTGGGATCTATGGCGATATTGGGTCGCTGAACAAAAACCGTATCTGCAGAGGCATCCACCCTGACAGGCTCGCTCCAGGTATCGCCTGAATATTTACGATACTCAATATGTGAGCCATCTGCCCGATAGGATGCCATGTGAATATTTCCGCTGGGGTCAGTGGCAATCGTCGGCTCTCCATCCCGAACACCGGCATTCCCCCAGGTCAATGGATCAAGCCCGGAAAATCCGGTTCCAGAGACCAATTCAAGCTGAGTTACACCAGTGGTGCTATCTGCATCGGTATAGGTCTGACTGTCATAGGAGGCAATTCCCAGGTAGTCATAGCAAAAATCGCCAGCGGCATAACTGTCTTCAGTGCCCGCATCGGCTGGACCAAAGCGGTCATACATCCAGTCACGACCCACTATCCAGAGCTCCCCTCCTCCATCAAGAAAGGAAACCAGGGCAGCATTATCAATATCCTGGACATCCCATAAGGCCAGATTGTCCAGCACACCATCATCTCCAGTAAACCAGATCACCAGATCGTGAGCGACCAGGGTATCAACAGTAGGAATATCCGTAGGTAGACCCCCAATATCGCCACAATCGAAGACAGAATATGTCTGGCCCAATCCTGTGAGCGCTTCTGTGATCACACTCTCATTGTTCCATTTGTTATCATCATCCACCACCAGAACAGACTGTCCTCGTGATACTTCAAAAAAGTTCAGGACTGATGAGACCAGAGTATCCTGATCATCCAATGGAAACTGATAAAAGGGATTCATGAAAGTGGAAAACACCTTTGAAGTCCCATTGTCATAGTAGATCATGGCACTCTGACCAGCCAGAGGATAATTCTCACCACCCAATTCATAGATAGAAAGTGCCTCATCTCGAGGAGTACATCCATCTACATAGCGGGCAACCTGAGGGACACCGTCCAAGATAGGACTGATAATCTCTGGGGTTGACCAGTCAGCATCTTCAGCCTTCGTGGACAACATAATCTCGTATTGATTGGTTTCGGGCAGGGGTTTATCCTCCCAGACAGCCATCATACCAGACTCGCCCATGGGGGCAATATCTGAGTCCATATAGTTGAAGGGTAATTCACCTGGAGTGGGATATTCGCTGGTTAGATTTGATGTCGTCCAGTGCGCTCCCATGTCTGAGCTGTGACTGACGTAAATATTGGGATCAAAAACAGCTGGGTCATTCCAGATAGAAAATGAAATGTACAGATCATTGTCATGGCCCACATTGATGGTACCTACTCCAGCATTATTATCAATGTTGTCCGCAGACACCGGCGTGGACCAACTCCCACTTTCCCATTTAGAAAACACCATATCGCGGGTACCATCGGCCACCAATTCCTTCCAACTGGCAAAAGCCCGACCTTCATCATCGGCGACAATAGCTGGTATTCCAGTTGAATTATTCAGGCTCTGGCTCAGAGGGACGGCCGGATCCCATTCATTAAAAAAGGCATTGTAGGTCACATAATGAATTTCCATGTTGGCATCGGTGTAGGCTGAGGCTGGCTCGAACACAACAATGACATTACCATCGCTGGTACGGGCAATATTTCGTGCTCCAGCATAGCGTGTGGCATTGAAATAATCCACCTCTGCAACCACGGAGTTGTTTGACTGGGCAACCACAACTGTGCTTAGAAGGGTTAGAAATGTAATAAAGTATTGTTTTATCATGAGAAGAGCTTCCTACTTGAGAAGTTGACATTTTATAATTTGAGTGACATGATTTCCATTCACACGAATGAAATAAATTCCAGATCCATGCAGGGCACTTTCAAAATCCAAATTGATCAAATGCTTGCCCTCACCCAGTATCCCCTCATTCAGGGATTGAATCCTTTTTCCTGAGATATCGAAAACATCAATTTGAATATTTTCAGGTTCATTGATAAGTACAGGAACAGTTAATCTATGATTAAATGGATTGGGGTAGGCCGCCTCAACTTGGAAGGTTCCCGGAGAATGAATTTCAGCTTCTGATTCAATTGCCACGGGTAGATTAAACCTTACAGTGTCCAGGGTCTGATAGGTTACTGCACTTATTAAATACTCACGGTTGAATGTTTCAATATCCTGATAGTCTGATCCCACAACACCAAATCGATATGCAAGAAGTTCGCTCACATGGGAGTTCTCAAAAGTGACCTCTGTTGTGTAGATCCCAACACCCTCATAATCAAACTCTGGGGAATTTTGAATATTGCCGAGTGGCTCTATATTTCCCAGCAAGACCAGGGATTCACCTTCATCCAGAGGGCGATCCTGTAGATCAATGATAAATTGCACTGTGACATCCTCGCCTACAGAGACTATTTCTGTTCTGGACCAATCCCACCAAGTGCCATCACGATAGGGCCGGACTCGATAACTGTAGGTACCCGGGCCATCCACATCAATCGCGTAGCTCGTATCAGGAATAGCCGCATTCAAGCTCACCCAATTACCACTTCCAACTTTCTGCTGGAGTTCAAAATACTCTGCATTGAGGCGAAAACTGGTCAACCAGCTCAGCGTAAATGAATCTGCATCCTCCCAGATCTGATCCTCCTCGATCATGGGGTTGGGGATGATCCCTTTCAATCCGCCAATGATGGTATAGTCGTAACCTGGCAGAAAAGCACTTTCAATATCATACCAGCCATTGCTGTTGCCATTCCAACCAAAATTCATGTGAACCAGCCCATACTGACTGGCATAGCCATCGGCGACACCAGCATGGTCAACAGCAGAATTCAGAGCCAGGATCACGGGACGTCCATCTTCAAGATTAGCTATAACCTGGGAGTAGAATCCAGTGCTGGAACTACTTAAATAGTGTCCACTGCAGCGGAAATGGTAGTGAAGCGCTGTGACTCCATCAGCGGTGTTCGCTGTTGAGCCATCTACTTCAAAGTCCATACCCACACTCACAGCGGCATGATAGCTGAGCAGTCCAGCGGCCTGTTTTTGAACGGGGGTAGAAAATTCATCCACATAGTTATCCAGGGTATTCTGCCAGTCATATTCAAACTGACTAAAATCCACGTAGTGGTTGATTCCATCATCTAGATAGGAATTGCTGCCTGTTCCCCGTGGTGGCCAGTGATAATAGGTCAGAACTTCTGCCAGGGCAGTTGCAACGCACCCCGTGGGATGGTTGCTCGGTGTATAAAGGTTAAATACCATAGCGCCAGCTGCCCAACCCTGGCCCCAGACGGGAGATTCATTGAAGATGATGCTGTCCCGCCGTACGGTTTCTGGTAACTCCTGCAGGGAGAGCGCATTCCAGGCTTCACGGTTCTGGATCTGCTCCTCTACTGATCGACTGGCTCTATATTTCCGGTTGGACAAGTCAAATTTGACCAGACGTACCAGGGGATGATCCGGACTAAATGTTTGTGCTGTGCGTTGCGTTGAGACTGCAATGAGGGGTTTGGTCAGGACTGAAGTTGAGAATACGAGGTAACCACCCTCAGCAGGAAATACAATTGCTGCAACAGCTTCTCCCCCATCTTCCAGCATCTGGATATTCTCCAGAGCTGTAATGTTCTCTGGGTAGATATCCACATGACCCGTTTGCCAATTCTGTGACAGCTTCAGCAGGCTGGCATAGGTCAAGTCCAATCCATAAGCAGGAAGGACCAGGAGTACCATCAATAGCAGAGATAATATGGAGGAGCGATGGTTCAAATTACAGGTCCCACACGATTCGAAAACCCAGATCTGCCAGTGTCAATTCAGGTGCCAGAGCAACTCGATATGAAGTCTTGGTTACCTCTACGCCAGCTCCCCAACTACCCCCTTTGGTGGTTCGCATGGTTCCGGATTCTGGTCCTCTGGGATCTGCGTGGGTCATTTCAGCTTCCAGGTTTCGGTAATATTGACTATGAAACCAGTCTGAGCACCACTCCCACACATTTCCTGACATGTCATAGAGACCATTCCCATTGGCAGGCAAGGTGGCAACAGGCAAATCCTGGGGATAGGTGCAGCCAGTCTTGGCATCAAGTGATCCCTCAAAATTGATATTCTGTTCGAGATGTTCATAATCATCATGCTCGGTAGCATAAGTATGCAGCTCATCATCCCAATATCCAGCTAACCGCACCCATTCGGTCTCTGTAGGAAGTCGTCCCCCCCTGAATTCTGCATAGTCCACTGCAGCATGCCAGGTGAGGTTGGTCATGGGATAGTTGCCCCGATTTGCCGCAGCCGAGATAAGCCCCTCTTCAACGAGTAGCATATCATCTTCTGAATAAGCATCCAGAAAACAGATCAATTCCCCATTGGTGCCATTCACGCGACGGTGTTCCATGTCAATTTGAGCCTTGTTCTGCTTCAATAATTCGTTCAGGTACGATGCAAATTCATCGATAGTCACCTCTGTGGTTGAGGCTTTCAGAGGCAGAACGGAGACCATTTTCTTGCGATAATTAAATACTGCTGCAGGTAACTCAACCGTGGCCACTTCGACCCTTTTCCGCTCAAGAGGTTTATCTAGAACTTTCTGAGGGTACATAAGCTCAGCATGAACTCTCTCGAAAAAGGCTGCCATGGTCAGAATAGTCTTTTCCCGCGCCTCAATATTAAAGCGCATGGAGTTGGGTGTCTCCATGTGTAGCCCCCGCACTGTATTGGTTTTTCTCAGTGTACCATAGCTACGGGTACCCAGACCTGTATACCAGAAGTTGAAGGTTTGGTTATCAATGGTGTACTTTTGGTGTTCTGGTAGATTTCCAAATACCAGGAGGGGTTGAACATCAAAATGCTCTGCACTCAACTCATTGAACCACTGAATCATCAGCCTGTATTCATCCTGGGAGAATCCGGAGCCATAGGCTTCAATGACCTCGCGATTGACGCGATTGCCTTCACTATCCTTCATCTTGAGATCATGTCCGTGAAAACTGCACAGGAAGTCCAGAGGTTCGCCGGCTTCAACACCAGCAGTTGAACGAATGATCTGTTCATAGGCACGAAAAAGGGAATCGATTTCAGTATTCCAGATACGTTCAGGAATGGTCCAGTGACCATCTTCGCGAGGCGCTTTGCCCAGCGGTCGGTTGGCATCGTACCAACGACCCAGGAAAGTAAACCTGGGATGATAATAAGCACTTGCCGGTAGTCCATAACGCTGGCTTAAGGCTTCGGCAATTTCTCCGGTAAAGAGGTCACAATCGCCATGGGGTGTTGAGATGACAAAACTACCCCATCTCTTCAGATCTCCAGGGTAGGATTCGCCATGCATCTTCAGGGGTTGAGTCGAAATCTCGGGTTTCTGAGCTTTGGCTAAATAGACCGCCAGATCCCCCCTCTCTATGTTATATCTTTTGAGGGTGAACGAGTTAATTCCCATTTCTCCTGCATCATATAGATAGGGATAAACATTGGCCTGAAAGCGAGTATCACCTATGCGGACATCCACAACATCCCCAAGCTCAAGGCCTAAGGCGATGAGGCTGTCGTCTGGTACAAACACACCTGGATCCAGTTGTAGGGCACCAGGAGGCTGCCATTTTACATGACTGTATGATTGGTAAGGTTGATCCTTGCAGGTATTTAGTAGTATCAATGAAATGACTACAAATGCGGTGAGCATAATTTTTCGAGTCATGATGATTCCCCCATCATTTCCAGTTGTTCAAGAGGCATATTTTTTATGAGTAGTTTGCTAATGTCCATTAACGTCTGATACATGGGCATAATTCCATCAAGTCTGGCTCTTTCATCGGGTTCGTGAGCCCCAACCCCTGGCATCTTAACAATGATGATATCATCCATGATGTCTTTGAAAAATTTTGCATCAGAGCTTCCATTATCTTTTTTAATCATGAATTCACGATCAAAATGAGAAGATGCAATGCTTCTGAACGCTTCATAGACCGGTCGATTTTCATCCATATCAAGTCGCTCAGCCACATTCACCAGCTCAAACTTTAGCTCCGGTACCAACCTTTTGATCTCAGCGAAGAGCTCCATATAACTCAAATCATCGACAAAGTTGATGCCCAATAGCATTTCAGCATAGTGGGGTAAACATGATGGATGCTGTTTTGTCTGCATTTTTCCAATACTGAAGGTCGTATACCAGTTGTCTTCAGCCCGTGCGATGTTGTGATCATTGAAGCGTGTCTGAATGCGATTGAACCCATCCAGAAGTAACTGTGCAGCGTTCGTACCCTCCCAGGGATATGCAGGTCTACCCGGTTGTGTTTCTGCTATCATCTTAAAACGTAGAATACCCTTCGAACCCGTGACCAGAGCATAATCAAGGCCAGCATCTCCGTTCAAAAGCAACCGACTGCGATATCCATCTCTGGCAAACATTTTCGCCCCATTGTGTCCTCCTGTCTCCTCATCACAGCTGAAGTAGCAACCTGCGTTGATGGAAGGGTCATCTTTGAAAAGATCGATCAAAACTTGAATTGCAACTGCATCATATAGTTTCATGTCAACCGATCCTCTGCCATGGAGAAAACCATCCCGGGTGAAGGGTTTAAACTGCTTGGGGTAGGCAGAAACTACATCAAGATGCCCATTGAACAGAACATCAGTTTCTCTGGTATTTCTGGTTGAAATATAAAGTGAGGGAACTTCATTATACTCAAGCATATTCACAAAAAGCCCTGCATCCCTGCAAACATCAGCCACAAGCTCCACTACTTCCAGAAGTGCTTCAGGCCGATCCTCTGTTGAGGGGATGGAAATTAAGTCTTCAGCAAGTTTGAGGATGGTTTCGTAAGTCGTCATCTCAGCGTTTTCCCATTTAGAAAATCGATTTGTTGAGATACATCAGGAAAGAGATTGTGATGTTTTTTGAAATCATTCACTTCCTTGATGAAGTGTTCCAGCATCACTGGGTTCTGCTGACGCAAAAACGTGGTGCCAAGGTCAAAGAGGATGACCTCACGGTTAATGATCTGATAGTTCACAACGAACTTTTCACGGGGTATAACGACCATTTCAAAAGAGACTACGTCTTCTTCCAGGCGATGGATCAGTCCCTGGATTAAATCATCGATATGACGAGAATCAATACGGTCAAATGGGGAACGTCGATTGAGAAGATCAATGATCTCAGACTCAACAACGATCTCAAGTCTACGTTTTTCCTTTTCCTCAATGATCAGTTGACGTTCCTGAAATGCCTGGAGTGCAATCTCTATTTCGTCATCGCCCAGTCCATATATATTCCGGAGAATATCATCACGCATTTCCAGGCTCTGGTTCATCACAGAGAATCCGCGGGAAACTGATATGCGCTCTCCCCCATTTTCTCCAAACCAGATATTCTCGAAATGGGCGTAGCTACGACTTTCCTCATAAGGTTTTGAGAATATTGGATGACTATTCATCCCGACTTGGAAGAGATCATCCAGTGAAATCCCCAGGATTCCACAAATAGTAGCCAGGTTTTCGGGGCCTGCCATCTGGTGTCCATTTAAAATGGAATATATTGTTCGAACATTGATACCGGTCTCTCTGGCAAGATCAGCCGGTTTAAGTGCCTTTTCTTGTAGCACTCGCTTCAAAGTTGCGCCGATAAGCTTTTGGGGAGCCTGTTTTGAATAAACCATCATCTAAAACTCCAGACTCAGTTGGTAACGTTCAACAGCACCGAAATAATCCATATCTACCCAGGCATAATCCATGATCACGCGTTTACTCTGACCGAGAGGAATGTCCAGACCCAGTCCTAATGACAGGGATCCTAGATCCCGATTTACTTCGTATCCACTTCTTAGAGCAAGCGCTTTGACCGGCTTTATTTCTATACCAGCACTGGTGCGGAAGGGTGTGGTGAGTCCATCTGAAAATCCAGCGTTAATCAGGATGGATGGTGTAAAAAAGCCGTTTGATGAAAATTTGTAATGTTTACTCAACCCCATTCGAAAAAGGAGGGGTAGTGGGAATTTTTTCAAGATGTATTCAGCCTCTGAATTTACACTTCCTGGATTACTCTCATCATCATAGCGAGTAAAGGTCGTGCGAGGACCAGCGTCCAACTGACTGAGCCCGCCCACATTCTGAATGGCCATTCCCAGGGCAAAACCTGCCTGTGTCTCGTAATAGCGTAAACCGATGTCGAAGGCAAGATTTGTGGCCTGCTCAAGCCAGATCTGTTCCCGGATCCATTTGGACTGCACGCCTACTGCAATCCTGTCAGTGAGCATTTGGGCATAATTCAGAGCGATAGTCATGGATTGGGCGGAATAGTACTGTCCAGTCCCCTGAGGGTTGTAGACTGTTGTAATTTCTTCCTGTCCCATATCCAGGTTGTTTATACTGGCAGAAATTGCTCGATTACCCTGCAGGATCAGATGCACCTGGCTGATCTGGTGATCCATTCCCAATAGATAGTGTCCCATTTCATGCTGCACAACTGACCGGGACTGTCCCAGGCTGTTCGCCGGATTCCAGTAAATTGCAGATGTGTACAACAATCCACTTCCTTCGCCTCCCAATGCCATGGTTCGAGCATCTGTTCCAATGAGCATAAAGGCGCTGGAGTTCGCGCCCTTCCTGAAAATTTCCCAGTCGCTCCCTGGCAGATCGAGGGGATACAGAATCAAGATGACAAACCCGACAACGATCAGTGGCTTTTTTAAAAGGTTATTCATAAATCACCATATAACTGCAAATTTGCCCAGTTGTTTTTTACCAGTATCTGGAACGATGGCATAGATGTACATTCCATATGCGATCTCCATCCGGTCCTGGTTCAGCATATTCCAGTGGTATTCTCCCACTGTTTCAGAATCATGGCGCAGAGAAGCCACAAGATCACCATTGATGGTATGGATGTAGATATCACAATGAGCTGGCAAATTAATAAACCGGAGGTCATGAGTGGTCAGTGCATCTGGATGACGACGTTCCGTTAATGAATGGATCACATAGGGGTTTGGTACTACCTTCACATTCAAGTCGGTATTTACATCGGCGATCTCTGACTCAAAAGCCTCAATGCGGAAAATATCTTCTGAGTTGAAGGGAACGCTGGTATTCATCTGAAAGATATCCCCTGCTGCAGGTTCTATATCATTTGAGTCCCAAGAGACGGTGAAGTACCATGTTTTCTTACCTGATCCTTCCAGCATCTGGATCACCTCGCCTGACTGCCAGGGCAATTCTGCATTGAAAGAAGTTCCCACTGCCAGGATCAGAGGCGATTGCCAGTCTGGATCATCAATATCATTGAATATTTGAAAGGGAACCTTAGCTGCTCCAGGGACAAATGAAGTTGGATATTTATAGGTTGAGTCGCCAAACAACACGATATACCTACCTGGACGTTCTTCTGAAACCCCAGTGGGTTGCGACAGATCAGAGAAACTGTAACTGCTTCCACTCTCATTGGTTTGCCAGACCTTGCTGAGGAAATTTACTTTATCATGATTCCTGACTGAGATCAGAAACCCGTTGTCTGTAGGAAGATAGTGACGCTCGGTCAGATCCGCTGAGGATGCTTCAGGCTCAAGTAGAGAAATGACACGTCCCTTCGATGCTCCGTCCAGATTAAAAACCAGATTGGCAAGAGTATCTATAAAACCCAACTCATAAACATCAGCATGCATGGAAATGGGATCTACAACCAGGACCTCCACCTCTCCTGTACCATCACCAGCGAGGCGGGTCACTTCGAGCTCCGCCTGGGTAAAACCATGGGGCTGTCCACCGGGAATGATATCAATGATGTTCACATCGCGAGAATCCGAACCAATGAAGGACTCGTTGCTTCCGATATGTAGTGAATCAAAAGGTTGGTCATAAGCTGTGATGGCGTATCGGTATCGCAGTCCGTTCACGACCTCATTGTCAGTCCAGCTATACTGTAAACCAGAATTATTCCCCAGGTTAAAATTGGCATTATATGGATCAAATCCTGACCAGTCGTTCTGAAGATCAAATTGAGCAATGGGTTTAAAACCTACGAGATCACCATAGTAGTTGACAATCTCATCACCCCATATTTGATCGCCCTGGTTGGAATAATCCACAACACTTCGGTAAATACGGTAGCCTTCAAAATCTTTGCGCTTACTGATGAGGTCAATGGAAGCTTCTGATTCTTGCCCCCAGAATAGTGTGACCTGTTCATCTTCCCCATAGTAGAGCGGTACACCATCAACATCTGTAGTGATCGTGCCTGCAGCTGAGAGCTCCGGAGTTTTAGGTGGTTTGGCACCAATAAAATTGGATTGGTAGAGTGCGCTGGCTGCGAAGAGGTTATCGTAAATGTCCTTGAAGCGTTGCGGAGGATCATTGGTAGGAAAACCCTGGTTATCATAGCCACCTGGTTCAGGTCGACCCCCTACGATTCCAATATGAATAGGTATTGTATCGCCTGGGGAAAGTTTAAAGGGACCTGAGCTAAACCAAAACTGAATATCAGGTCTGCTGTTGACAGGGAATGATTCCTGGAACTCCTTCAGGGTTTCCAGTTCATCAATGTTATCTCCATCCAGATCATGAAACCATTTATTACGTTCTTCTTCCGGAAGAAGTTCAGATTCACCCGAGCATAAAGTATAGAGGACCTTTTCCCAATCCTCATTGATGGTATGAGATCGCATGACATCATCCTGATCAAACCAGTGAAATCCTGTGATACCGACTTCAGGGCTCGTTGGATCGTTAAGCACTTGCCGGGGCGTTTTAAAAAAATGGATACCATAGGCTGAAACTGGTCCTTCATTCCCATTTGAGTAATCCGTGAAATAGTCCTGCTTGTCATACATGAGGCAGATATCCATACGACCATCACCATCAATATCTTCAATACTGGCATAGTCATCTTCTGCCCAGGGATTGGCCTGGAGAGAGTTTTCCAGAAATGCACCCGGGAGATCAGGATCCACAAAAAATGCAAAATAGGCACTATCTATCACCCCATCATAGTGACGACGATCTGGATCATAGTTGGGACTCTGGGGATTATTGAGTTCGTCAGCAGTGCGATAGATTACATTCATATTGAAGAATACAATATCCTCATACCACACACTGGAGTAGGTATAGCCACTGACTTCAACATCCAAACCCAGTGGATAGCCATATCTGGCTGTACTGGCACCAGAACGGATACCATTGTACTTATCATCCATTATGAAAAAGAGGTCTTTGTCGGAAACGAAGGTACCTGGTAACGGCTCGTTATAGGTCGGTGAATCAGGATCAGGGTCTAAAGCCCACTTTCCGGGCCAATGGGTTTCATCTGGTGTGCTCACCCAGGTGCCAGTGGAATCATAGTAGCCAGCGGGCCAGCTTTGCTCCATGGTGGATACTGCAATCATGGGGATGCCCTCCTCGGTTACCGTTCCATGTATATGCTCCTGGCTTCCATCCTTGGCTTCCCAATCGGAAAAGGTGATGCCATCTCCATCATAGAGGTGTACAGCTGAAAATGATTCGATCACATTATATTGATTACTACGATCTTCCACTACCCCATCTTGAGTCAAGACCCCAGCGCCCCAGGGGCCAGGCGGGATAGCTAACACGGGAGCAATCCAACGGATCTCTCCCCATTTGCCATGTATGGCACCAGGGTACCAGTCAGTGTTAGGTGGATCCCAGCCACTGAGTAATCCAAAATTCTCAACGCCACTGACCTTCATGCGACCTGCATCCATGAAGCCGATAGCTCTGTCAAAGTTTGAAGCTGGTTTTGCCAGTACTCGGTTCCGATTCTGCTCAGGATCAGCTCCATAGGCACGAGGCGTGTTGAACAGGGCAAATACTATGAGTATGGACAAAATTTTTGAGACTGGTCTATATCCTTGCATCACCATACTATCTCCAGACCAAACAATATGGTTCTACTCAGCGCATAATTATTATTATTGCGGGAGTCCCAATAGGTGGAGGACAAGGTATACCACGAGGACGTTCCAGGGTCAGTAGCACTACCAGTTCTGGTATATCCGCTCAGGATATTCTTGCGATCAAACAGATTTTTCACCTCGAGAGTTAACTTCAAGTCCTGACCCATGATTTCAAGCCCCTTGAACATTTTCAGGTCTGTTCTGATCATCAGAGGCCAGCGCCGACTATAGGTTTCAACAGCCGTGTTCCCCGGTACATAGGGAGTATAAGGATAACCATTGCTGATTCTCTGAATCATAGAGATGAGAATATCACCAAAAGGGTACACTTCAGACAGGCGCGGTCCAAAATTTTGATTTGATCTCAATGTACCCAGGAAGCGCAATGTATGGGTTTGATCCCAAGGACTACGCGTTTCTCGACGCGGTCCAGAATCGAGTGAATTTCCATCCCAATAGCCATCCCAGGATGTTGCCTGCAAGACATATGACTCAGACCAGCTATAATGCATGGAGCCGCTGACTGGACCGATGGTTCTCAGATTCACACTTACATCTGCTCCCCTGGCAAACCCCGAGTTGTTATTCAAGAATATTGAATAACTATAAGGATTGTCATGTCCTTCATCTTGATAGGCACCCACTACCACAGAACCTACCTGGTTACTGGACTCCTTTTGCCAGACCGTGAATTCCAGACCGGCGATTTCTCCAACCTGGTGCTGTAGACCGATCTCATACTGAACTGATTTTTCATGCTCAAGATGAGGATTCCCAATGATGTTTCCGCGGATCATACTGATCTCCCGATTGTCACCTGATGCGCGGTACAGGTCACGATAATTTGGGTTCTGGTAGAAATGTCCAAAGTTGAAATGAGCAATGGTCTTATCAGTGAGAGGAAGGGCAACTCCCAGGCGGGGGCTCAACTTAATCTTGGTTTTGCTTTCAGAGATTGAGTTATACTCGAGGTCAGTATTGCTAAAGTCCTGAGTGCCAAGAGGATCCATGGGGTCAGCCCAGAACTCAGCATTGGCATTTGCTGCATCTACTCGGAATCCTAGATTGGTGATTATATGTTTCCACTCATACTTGGTCTGGACGTAACAGGCAGCTTCAATTGGACTGTGAGAATAGATCGTTGGAAAGGGGTCAACACCACTCACATTCTGATATGAGGAGTAGTCGATCTCCAACTGATTTACTTGAATGCCTGACTCAATTGTTGTGCTCTCAACAGGGTTCCAGGTAAAATCTCCCCTGAACTCATAATTAGTGCTATTTTCATCATCATACCAGCGATTGTCAGCCAGCAGGTAAAATGAAGATTCGAAGGGATCCCTGATGCTCTCATCAGCAGAAACAGCGATATACTCATCTGGATTTTTGTCATACTCATCTGGTGGTCTAAAAATCCCAAACAACCCATCAGAAAATTTGTTCTCATAATCCCTTAATATCCTGATCTCACGTTTCTGATCAAACCTGGAGAGTATGACATTCCAGTAGAATTTAGGCGAAAGTGTCTGGTTGATTGAAAGGGTGAATTTGTTGGACTGGAGGAACTGTACATTCTGACCTCCCATATTATAGATATAGTAAGCATTGGCTGAATTGAACTGCCTGTAACGACTGTCTCCAAGATATGAGAAGGAGGCTTTCATGTTGGAAAGCGGATAAAAGGAGACCTTGGTAAAAAGATTCAGACTATTGTTCCAGCCAAAGCCCTGCCAACCTGCAAACTTATCCAGCGGGTTGACCTCCCTGCCATCAGGACCATAGACCTCATCCCAGCTACCAGCCAGACCAGGATAAACCGAGTCAAGATTTACATGGGATACATATCCATTAAAGATTTCTTCTGAAGTGGGCAACGTGTCTAACACGCCATCCCCATCAATATCGGTCACTCTAATGTCATCCCAGATTACATTATCATACTCGTACACTGTACCAGCTTTCGTGCTAGCATCCAGTGTCGTCAGGATTGAAGCCTTATTAAGGAAAGGTAAAGGTCCGGAGACCATCCCTTGCCATTGCTGATTAGCCTGAGCCCGACCCTTTTCGTTAGTCAGGAACCCTAGACCAAAAGGATCACTAGACATATACTTCATTGAAGCGTCCCAGTTTTCTGTTCCTTCGCGGGTGCTAAGGTTGATCACACCAGAAAGTGCATTGCCATACTTTGCATTAAAACCACCAGAAGCAATCGTAAGTTGCTCGATGGCATTCACACTAATATTGGTACCAAAACCACCAAAGAGTGGATTTGAGACCTTTACACCATCTATCATCAAGGCGACCTCGTTATTCCGCCCCCCCCGCAACCTAACATCATCGATTCCGCGATCGTTGTAGCCGGACTTAGCAATAGGGGTCCCACTGAGAACATCAATGTTCGATTGGGTTTCAAGTAAGCCGCTAAAATCCTGAATGGGTGCCGAGGCAATCTCTGCCCGGGACACAGAAACCATTTTTGTGGTCGCATCTTTCCTGACCAGGGGTCTTTCAGCAACAACTACAACTTCCTCTCCTTCAAGTGAGGTTGCGGCTAATTCAATTTCCACAGATGTGGTCAGATCAGGCAGGACCTCGACTTGTTGCATACGCAGTGTACCATATCCGATCATACTTACCATGAGGGTATGGGATCCTGGAATGATATTATTGATGAAAAAGCGACCATCCACATTAGTACTTGCTCCCAGGGAGCTATTTAGAACGATAACATTCACACCCACCAGGGTTTCACCGGAGACTGCATCACGGACCTGGCCAGAGATATTTCCGCGGACCTGTCCCCAGGCTGTCCCCAGCATGAGAATAGAGATCAGAATTGTCAGTTTAAAATGCTTCAAGGTGATTCCTGTAATAGTTCTTCCAATTCTCCACAGCTTGGAGTATCCCGGCCAAAGCAAAAAGTTCATCCCTGCAGCCAATACAAGGCCGGCCTGTGATATCAAATTCCGATCTTACTTTAAGCATAATCACCTATTTAAGATACAACATTTTAGTCACCTCGCGATAGTCATCAGCAACTAACCATGCAAAATAAATCCCCGTACTCACAGCAGTTCCATCATCTCCCCTGCCATCCCAAGACACATTATACCAACCTGCTGATTGATATTCAGACCTTAATGTCTGGACAACATTTCCATGAAGATCATATATGATCAAGGATACACTGGTTTCTTGCGGCAATCCATAACGAATTGTGGTGTTTGGATTGAAGGGATTGGGATAATTCGATAACTGGTGTGATGCAGGGATATTGCCGACCGTTGAAGGTATCGACAAAGTTGGAAGGTCGTTACCAGCAGTTAATTCATAGCTTAAACCATTGAGGACTGTGAGGTCGCCAAAATAATACTGTTGAATCACTGATACGGTGTTCTCCAGTTCCACACTGATGTACCAAGTGACGGAGATGGGTTGGGCGATGGAAACCAGTTTATCAGAGCCTGCAGTTGTAAAGACCTCTTGGGCACTGCTCGGGAATGCAAATTCTCCTGGATTAGCATAAAGGTTGAAATCATATCCCTCTTCACCAACCAGGTGCAAACCAAGCTCCTGGGTACCCACTGGAACTTCTATTGTGAAATGATGGATCTGACGATCACCAATGCGGGCAAAGTCAGGATTATTGTCTTCCCACCCCTGATCCATTTCTCTTGTCACACCGGAAATCAGCTCGCCCTTTACCTGAGGACCTGCTGTCCCATCGAGTGCATATTGCAGCATAGCCTTCATCAGATTCAGGTTCTCTCCATCTTCTTCAAATTCAGGATGGGATCCTATTACGACAATTCTTCCTGTAGTATCAGCCGCTTGATATGCCCAACAGGAAGCTCTGCCATCAATTCGGCGGTTGGGTGGGTAATTAAACCTGGCAAGCACTTCTGTACCCTGGGGCCAATCAACATTTTCATCGGCTGCACAGCCACCGGTGTGATATACCTGCTGAACACGATCATCGGTTCCAAAGTTTTGATATTCCAACAAGGGGGAAGTATCGGGAATATCATGATCGGTATAGGTCGTGAAGAGATGGGTTCGCCAACACCGACCTGGCCAGATTTGATAATAAGCATCATTCACCCCGGTTGTTTCCCAATGTATACTACTAATAAATGCACCGGCACAGGAGCCCCCATAGCTACCCCCTGAGAAAAAGAATTGACGAATGCGGTCGCGTCCATCTTCCCCAAGTGATTCACCATGAGATGTGCTTTGCCCACCATTGGTGTAGACCATACGATACCTGGGCGCACCATCGGGATAGAGTAACCGTCCATTGAGATCCTCCTCATAGCCGATGATCACTTCAGTCTGGAATGATTCAGACTCTGTTGCTAGATATTCCCAGGACAAACTGAGGCTATCTGCTGCATAGAACATGTCCCGAGAGTACAATTCCACCCCACCATCCAGGAATATGTCTCTGAAAAAGCCCTCCGGTTCAGCGAGAACTTTATGTGTGAGACCAGGGCTCATGCTCAGCATGACCAACCAAACCAGTTTGATGGTTGTTCGTAGGAGTGTTGGATTTGAACTACATGACACAGTCTGACCTATCCCATCATCGCTTATTCATTATCTAGCTACTCGGTTTCAGTGAATGCTACAATCCAAAAGCAGACCTTCCCTGCTAAGTGGGCAAAAAAGGTCTGCATGAATATATTATCACATAATACTTAGAATTATCACCTATTTAAGGTACAACATTTTAACCACTTGTGAGTAGGATGCAGTCTGTATCCGGCACAGATAGATACCCGTACTAACCTTTACTCCATCGCGGGTATGGCCCTGCCACATTACACTATATCGACCTGCTGATTGTCCATTAAACTGCATCTCTTCGACTACCCGACCTTTGATGTCAAAGATAGTCAGGCGCACATCTGCAATTTCGGGGAGATCATATCGAATGGTTGTACTGGGGTTAAAAGGGTTAGGATAATTCTGGTAGAGGGCATAGAACTCAGGAGTTTCTGTCTCATCTACACCAACCACGTGATTTTCTATGTGGAGAATCTGGGGATCTGAACCCGTTGAGAACTCAACATCCCGTGCAAACACCTTCCAGAAGGTCACGATGGATTCTGCTCCCTCCATGATATCTATTAGACCTGTTGCTGAGACTGCAATGGAAGTATCTACAGTATTTACAAGCATCAAGGTATCAGTGCCACCCCCAACGAGGATAAACTCGTAGTTGAGAACATCATTCTCCGGATCCACAGCAGACGTCCATCTGAACTCAAATAACTCGTCCACATTTTCGATATTAAGCGTATCGTCTGCAGCAGGATAAGTCAGTTCAAATTCAAGGGGAGCCTCATTGATTCCCTCAATAAATGTATGTGTCTGGATAGCTGACTCTGCATAGGCTGCCATAGGGGTCTGAGCAGTGACCTTCCATGATAGGGTTAATGCATCAGAACCCGACCCGGTTAAGCTAAACAGGTCGTCACCATACAAAGTGGCTGATAAATTGTGAGTGTTTATCACTACCGGTCTCACTCCTGGCACAGAAGTTTCAATAACGAGTTGATAGACAACAGTTTCCGTGCTGGGGACCTCATTCCATGAGAAGAGGAATTCATCTTCAAGGCTAGTCAGCGAAATTTCAGCACCGACAGCTGGAGCAGTTAGCACTGGAGCAGCCAGGGTTTCAGGCTCCAGCGTATTTTCAAACCAACTGACAACATCGCCAATCCACTGAGCTCTGGCTTCATCAGAAACCATATAATAGGGGTTAAACCAACTTGACATGGTGATGAAATTACCATCAGTTGCATGATAGGAATTTACCAGACCGTTCAGTTGATATGCAGCGGGACCAAATACCATGTCTGGCAGGGCTCCCTCACCCAAAGCGCATCCATCTGCATACTTCAGTACACCAGAGGTTGTGTTCCACAAGATAGTATCAATACTACTTACTTGTGTGTCCTCTGCAGGAAGAAGCATGGGTAACCCAGTATTGTCATCATTGGACCAGGATTGTGCCCTGTAAGAGCCAGTCCCGAAATAGTCATAGATCATTTCTCCGGGACCGAAGAAATCAGGTGCTGAACCGTAGCGATCATAGAGTAAGTCTGTACCATAAGCCCAGATTCTTCCACCATTATCCAGGTATTGTGTAATGGTGGTGTTGTCAGTATCGTCGGTATTCCAAAAATGTAAATCTACTCCATCATCTCCGGCAAACCAGATGACCAGGTCATAACCCGAGAGAGTCACAGAATCTGGCGACCCGCCCTCAGTAGCACACTCATAGGTGTCAAAGGAATAGTAATTGTCTGATAGAGCAGTATAAAGTTTCGCTTCATTGTTGTAGCGATTGTCATCATCCACGGCCAGAATGGAAATTTCCTGGGGCAAGCCATGAATGAGTGTCAGGGCATGTGGTTCAAAAGCAGCTGTCTCCATCACTCCATTTGACGCAGAAACTGACCATGAAAGTGGCAGAGATGCCTCACCATCGAGGACAGTGAGTAAGTCTGTTGAACTAATCAGTAAACTTGTATCTGCTGTGACCACGGATAGAAGCGTATCATTTGTATCATTCATCAACCAGAGGGTGTAACTCACAGCCTGACCTGCGTCATCTGTACTTCTTTCCCAGGTGAAGGCATGTTCCATGGTAAGGTCCTCATGGACACTTAAAAGTGCGCCAGCAGCAGGCTCTAGAAGTGAGAAGATAGATGGACCCTCACCTGGATCACGGACGATGCTAAATGAATTGGTGACCGTTTCGGTAAAATTGTGGTCCGTATCGTACGACAAAACCTGCCAGAACAACTCAAGGGTATCTAGGTTACTGGGAATCAGAGCATACAATTCTTGTTCGTTCATGGTATAGCCAGGTATATCCTGGTCGGTTGAGATGATACCGGCAATATCATCAACACTCCCCCCCAGGAGGAAACGATAGCCCACGGCTCCTTCAATATCGACAGAGGCATCCCAGACAAATTCAACATCGGCAGAATCCGTCACGAAAAGTTCCATAACTTCATCTTCCACAGGGAATGCAAGATTACTGGCAGTCGGTGGATTACCTGTGGCAACATGACTGAACCAGTCAAGCACTCCAGTTGTAAACACATCGCGGAGTGAATCGCTCTCAATATGGTTGTAGTTAAAAAACGAATTCAGGACAACAAAATCATCCCCAATATGATGACAAACATTTGTTTGCCCTGCGAAGGCGTAGTCATCAGGTCCCATGACATAGTTGTCAAAGCTGCGGTAATTTGAGGTCACTGCATCAATGTAATAGGCCGTGCTAAATCGCCAGGTCAGCGTATCTATATTTGTCAGATCTGTGGTTGTAGCAATTTGACTTAAAAGCGGTGCACCAAGCCCGCCATCATCTGCGCGAGACTGACCATCATAAGATGATAGTCCGAGATAGTCATAAGGAAAATCTCCATAAGCGAAGGCATCAGGAGCAGACCCATACCGATCGTAGAGTAGGTCAAGACCATTGACCCAAAGCATGCCGCCATTATCCAAATAGGTTTTCAGAGCCTGATTGTCAGATTCCGTTCCATCCCAGAAGTATAGGTCTCCTCCATCGTTGCCTGAATACCAGATGACCAGATCATAGACAGAGAGTGTGGCTACATCTGGACTACCTCCCATATCGGCAGCATCGAAGATGTCATAGGCATATTGTGAACGATCCAGCGAACGGTATAGGGAGAATTCGTAATTCTGATAATTATCATCATCCACAACAAGGATATTCTCGGATTGATTGGATAGTATAAGTGGATGGGAAATCGTAGGGGCTGACGCATTTCCATCTTGAGCCAGAATGAACCAATCGATAATAATAAAGTCCAATTCGCCCATCAAACCTGTGAGTGTTGCATGATCCACAAAAATTGTCGTATCTGAAATATTTGTGATCGAATCCACATAAAGTCCCAGATGGCTAAAGTATAGATTATAGCTGGTGGCTTCAGTATTCGTCCAGACGAAATCAATCCCATCACCAACAAGGGTTCCCATGACATGGGACTCACTGTGTAGCGGTAGCAGGAGATCTGGAGCTTCAAGCTCTTCTACTGGGAGATCGAACCATTCAATGATATCACTCACCCAGGTATCACGCCCATCGGCGGTGAAAAAATTGACAAACTGAAAAAATGAGCTCAGGACGGTAAATGTTTCAGTAGTATTGCTCTGCACAGTTGATAAACCTGAGTAGATATAGCTGTCAGGACCCATTTCATAGTGAGAAATTGCTCCCTCAACTAAAGAAACCCCATCCACATACCATAAATCAATACTGTTTCCAGAGCTCGTGCTTGTCCAGAGGATAGTGTCGACCGTAGATATCGTGTTCAATGTTTGAGTGAGTTGAGGGACACCTCCAGGATCATCTCCAGCATGGGATTGAACATCATATGAGGAAAGCCCCATATAGTCATAAACAAAATCACCTGCAGCAAATGTATCTGGTGCTGATGCGTACAGATCGTAGAGTAAATCATCGCCGATTGCCCATAGCTTTCCACCCTGATTCAGATATCCTTCAATTTCAGTATTTTCGCTTTCGTTTCCATTCCAGAAGTACAGGTTGTAGCTATCGCTTCCAGTAAACCATATGACCAGATCGTAAGCAGACATTGTAGCGCTATCTGGTGATCCTCCCTCGGAGTTACAGTCATAAGACGCAAAGACTATTCCCTGATTGTTGAGAGAAGTGTAGAGACTGTCCTCATAGTGATCATTGTCATCGTCATCCACAACCAGAATAGATCCTGCTAGAGCAAATGGAGCACAAAATAGAACTAAGAGTGTTACAAGGACAATTGATCTTGAAGGCATTGGAATCTCCCCTTTTGGAGCAAGGTCATTTTCTAAACGCTCAACGCGAGTGTGGCCTAAACTCTGTACTTTGGTATTATGACATTTCATAATCTAATTTATGGTGTGACCATAAATTATCCTCACAATGATACTTTCAAAGTAATATTTTGTTAAGTCTGAATTCGTGCCTCCCCACTCACACCACCTGTGATTGAAGGCAATGCTGGAGAAAAATCTATGCACACAGCGATTTCATCAGGGGTGAGTGTGGAAGTGGATCAAGTTTTCATACCAACTGAGTATGCCGTGTTTGCACCCTATCCCAACCCTTTTAATCCTGATGTAAAAGTGTTGGTAGATATCCTGCAACAGGACTGGGTTCATATCAGCATCCTGAATGCAAGGGGACAGGAAATCAGCCTATTGGAGAATAGGGAATTAACCCCAGGTCGTTATGAATATCAATGGCACGGGACCCATCATGCATCTGGAATTTATTTTGCTCGAATTCAGGCGTCCCACTTTAGTAGAACTATAAAAATGAGCCTACTTAAATAGGGTTCGCGGTCCCTTGGTTATCAATAGCCAATTGTTGAGCACGTTTTAGGAGTTCTTGAGCACTTAGGGCAGATGTGAAACCCTAAATGACTATAGCACGCTCACTAACTGGAAACTACAAAGCCAAGAAAAGAGGAGTGAACATCCCCATAGACCCTTGGTTTCTTGCGATTCAGCCAGAAGGTGTAATTAGGAGGCACACACGCGATGAGCATCTATCTTCATCAGTACCTTTTGCTTGAATCCTACACTAGATTATTTTGACACAATTTCTGTAACCCACTGATTATCAGAGATATATTCAGGACTTAAAATCCCTCGGCCCTTAAAGCCGTGCCGGTTCGATTCCGGCCCCGGGTACTACCCTAACACATTGATTATACTTCTATTATGGATAGCCTAGTTAATGATTAATGCCATATCGTAAACTTGACGATACAGACATATCACGCCATCACATGCCATATTTATTGATAATATATGGATACACTTTTATCTAAGGGTGTGATAAGTTCTGATCATCTTCCACGAAAACATAAATAGCTGGCTCAGCTTACCATAACTTCAATTCAGGTGGGACTGGTACTTCTTAAAGTTTTCGGCCTGCTCAAAGATCTCCTGATACACCTCATCACGGTCGATAGGTGGATAATCGTAATCTGCCAGGAGCATAATGAGGTCCACCTTCAGCTCCGCTTTGATGTCTTCCTTGTAGTTC
>JABIFX010000182.1 GCA_018650445.1 Fidelibacterota bacterium | reverse complement strand
AGGGCATCGAGATGGAATTTATCTGGAATTTGTAGAGCAGTGTATTGTCTCACAGAACCATAGTAGTGCTAATCTTCGCTATGGACTCCACTTCATGTTTTCAAACCATAACCGCTACCATAACAACCGCTTTGACAAAAACGGTGCCGGCGTGGCTGTGATGTATTCACGGCATGTTGATATGCATAACAATGTATTTGCTGATAACTGGGGGAGTGCGGCCTACGGACTGCTCCTCAAAGATATCTATGATAGTAACATTACTGACAATCAGTTCAACCGCAATACAGTCGGGCTCTACTCAGAAGCCTGCAATAGAATCCAGGTTGAAGGAAACACTTTTAAGAACAACGGCTGGGCTGTAAAAATCATGGCTAATTCCATGGACAATGTGTTTACCCATAACAACTTTCTATCAAACACCTTTGATATTGCCACCAATAGTCGTCAAAATTTTAATGCCTTTAGTCAAAACTACTGGAATCGATATAAGGGTTATGATCTGGATAAAGACGGTATTGGAGACATCCCTTTCCATCCTGTAAAATTGTTTTCACTGCTCACCGAAAAAAATGAGCCAACCCTCATGCTCATGCGCAGCATTTTTGTTGAAATCATGGATCTTGCTGAAAGCTACATCCCCATTCTAACCCCGGCCACCCTTATTGATGCTGAACCTCTCATGAGGATCAATTCATGATTGATATCAAAGGATTGAAGAAGCGTTTTGGTCGTCTTGAAGTTCTCAAAGAGCTGGATGCACAGATTAAGGACAACAAAATTACAGCCATTGTAGGTCACAATGGTTCTGGAAAAACCACCCTGATTAAATGTCTGCTTGGTCTTGACAAATACGATGGCGGAGACATAAGTATCAATGATTTTAAGCTCAGTGGTGACTGGAATTATCGGAGTCAAATTGGCTATATGCCTCAGGTCGCACGATTCCCTGATAACTTGACTGCCACTGAAGTGATTACTATGATCTCAGATTTGCGTACAGGATCAACCACCCATGCTGATGAACTGATTGCCTACTTCAGACTTTCAAAAGAGATGGAAAAACCGCTAAAAACGCTTTCCGGTGGGACGCGTCAAAAAGTAAATGCAATTGTTGCTCTCATGTTCAATCCAGACATTCTGATTCTCGATGAACCCACTGCAGGTCTGGATCCTGTTTCAAGTAGCCTCTTGAAAGATATGATCCATTCTGAAAAGGATGCTGGCAAGACGGTTATCATTACTTCCCATATCATGAGTGAGATCCAGGAGTTGGCTGACACGATTCTCTATTTACTAGACGGCAAAATGCTATTTGATGGCCCTGTCGATGAATTGATATCACAAACGGGTGAAAAGAACCTTGAACGCGCCATCGCAAAAATGATGACCTGATATTATGACAACCTTAATTAAAATTATCAAGTATCAGCTCCACGACCTCCTCAGGGGCAAATGGTTCATCCTTTATACCGCCGTATTCTTTTTACTCACAGATGGATTGTTTCGGTTTGGAGGAGATCCAGGTCAGGTATCCCTGAGTCTCATGAATGTAGTTCTTTTTATCATTCCCCTGGTGAGCATTGTTTTTGGCACCATGTTCTTTTACAACTCCAGGGAGTTCATGGAGCTACTTTTATCGCAACCCATCAGCAGGGTGTCGCTGTTTCTGGGTTTATATCTTGGCCTCACACTCCCTCTTTCAGCCGTTTATCTCATTGGAGTGGGCGTCCCCTTTATGTATCACGCCGGGATAATGACTGGCAGTTATTGGATATTACTTCTGGTCGGTGTTTCGCTGACCTGGGTTTTCACCGCACTTGCATTTCTCATCGCAGTATTATCTGAGCAGCGCGTAAAAGGTGTTGGAATGACCATCGTACTCTGGCTGTTTTTTGCCATTCTATATGACGGCATCATCCTTTTTATTCTATTTGCTCTCGAAGATTACCCCCTGGAAAAACTGACTTTGATTCTATCCCTGTTTAACCCCATTGATCTGGGGAGAATATTGATGTTGCTACAGCTTGATATTGCTGCTCTCATGGGGTACACAGGCGCTCTTTTTTCAAAGTTTTATGGAGATATGTTCGGATCTGCCGTGGCAGTATTGGCCCTCTGGACCTGGTGTGCCACACCAGTATTGTTGGGCTATCGGGCATTTTCCAAAAAAGACTTTTAGGATGAATAGGCGATGATTTTATCTCGATCAACAGAATATGCTATCAGGCTCATTTTCTATCTCAGTGATCGGCAACCACTCGCTCAGTATGTCCGCATCAAGGATGCAGCAAAAGACCTGGATGTTTCTTATTATCAGCTCGCCAAAGTAGCTAATGTGCTCAGTACACATAAGATTCTCAAATCGAGTACGGGTTCAAGAGGTGGTATAGATTTAAGTGACCACGCCAACAGCCTGCCTCTTTCTGTCGTGCTTGAAATTTTTGGTGATGATGGCATTTTTGATCGTTGTATCCTGGGGCTCCACGAGTGCTCCAATGAGAATCCCTGTCCAATCCACGCGGTTTGGGGAACTACCCGGGGTGAACTGAAAACCACTTTTTTTGATAAGACTCTGGGGGATTTAAAGACAGATGCTTTGATCCCTTTTTTTAAGAAGGTAGAATAATTATTTGTAGTGTTATAAATATCAATCAAGTAGGAGGAATAAAATGAAAAACGTAAAAATCATGATGGTGTTAAGTCTCGTGGTGATGGTCTTTTTCGCCTGTTCAACAAGTGAAGATACCGCCCAGGCAAATAACGAGAGTTTCGCTAAGGATCATAACCAGGCTGGCGTCAAGGATGATGTCTCTGATCCAAATATTCTCCAAATAGCTCTGGGAAGCCCTGATCATACCACGCTAGTGGCTGGTGTTGTGGCAACTCAGCTGGAAAATGTTCTGGTGGGTGCAGGTCCATTGACAGTATTCGCCCCAACGAATGCAGCTTTTGATAAACTGCCTGAGGGTACTCTGGAAACATTATTAAAACCAGAGAACAAGTCAAAACTGGCTGCCATTATCACTTCTCATGCATCTCCTGGCACCTATACTGGCGATGGTTTGAAGGATGGTGACCAACTGTATATGGCCACCGGTCATTACGTTGATGTAAAGGTTACTGAAGAAGGAACTTTTGTCAATGGCAGTAAAATTCTGGGCACTGTAGATGCTGTGAATGGTGTCGTTCACGTTATTGATGATGTCTTTTTGATCGCTGCTGGGTAAAATTAAAAGAGATACCGAGATCAGGAGTCACAGACTCAGAAATGTGGCTCCTGTACTCACCCAAAGCTAGAAATTAAGCAACTCAGAAATCCAGAGCAATTTGTATCGCATGATGAAACAGAGCAGGTTACTGACTAAATATTTCACCCTCTTTGTGTTGGTGGGATATTGCCTCGGATTAAGTTCTGTATTTTTGCCCTTAATTGAGTATGCCGTGGACTATCGAAGAATCGTGGCAGAAAAATGTGAAAATGTCGCCAAACCTGAGCTTGAGTGTAATGGAAAATGCTACCTGTCAAAACAAATTGTTAAACAGGCAGTTCCTGAAACCACTGAAGCGGGCGCAAATATTGTTGTGCTGAACCTCGGGATTGATCCCCATTTTTCCACCGAAGCTAAAGCACCCCTAAATTTCAAGTATTCAGAATTATTCCTCACACAAAACATCTTATTCACAAACATAATTTTAGAAAAATCCGGTCAACCTCCTGAGTGTTAATCTGGTTCTTTGAACCATTTGATAGCACAATATTAAACACATTTAGCAGGAGGTAAAATGAAGCTGCTTATTTTGCTTATCACGCTGGTAGGATCACTATTTATGATCCTGGGGTGTGAAGAAAGTGAGAACGATATCGACGTTACGGAGGATCTGGTCCTCATTGGTAGCGCCGTAGATAATGGATTAACTGTCGATCTGTATTCCGATGAGGTACTAAAGGTTGGCTTAAATAAACTATATTTTGAATTGACAGATGCATCGGATGAAAAAATCACTGATGCTCAAATCACGCAAAAACCAATCATGCACATGGAAACCATGAACCATTCTTGCCCAGTTGCCGGGCCTGAAAGTACACCCAATTCTGATGGATTGTTTGAGAGTGAAGTGGTTTTTATTATGGCCAGTGGTATGATGGGCACCTGGGATGATACCGTGTTTGTAGAGAACCAGGAAGTCAACACATCCCATACCGTTGTTTTTGAGAACTTGACAGTTCTGGAGACCGACATGAAGAAGAATCTAGTATTTGTGGATGCTGATATGAACGAAGTGATTTATATCGTCACCCTCAATGGCCTGGATGATCCCAAAGTTGGCTTAAATGATCTGGTCCTGACGATTCACAAAAAACAGACTATGATGAGTTTCCCCGAAGTAGCGAATCTGTCAGTTTCAATTAATCCGCAAATGCCCGACATGGGTCATGGTTCTGAAGGAAATGTTGATCCAGTCTATACAGAAAATGGCAAGTATGAAGGCAGTGTTGCCTTTAGCATGACTGGATATTGGACAATTGACTTTACAATTTCTCAAGGGAGTGAGGAGCTGGGTACGGTTCAATATGCAGTTAATTTCTAAATACCTCATTATCCTGATTCTGGGCGGTAATCTTGCCGCCCAGACTGGGATTGTGGCTGGTCAGGTAATAGATCGCTCAACGGGATTGCCTCTGGTTGGTGCCAATATCATGGTACAGGATTTCAATCTAGGTTCAGCAACAGATCTGACGGGTCGATACTCGATGATGCTGAAAGAGGGTACATTTCAGATTACCTGTTCTGTGATTGGCTACGCGCCAGCTACGCTGGGGGTGAACATTGCCACCACTTCTTCTTCAACTCTGAATTTTGAACTGGAGCCCGTTACCATTGAATCCAAACATTTTATCCACATTCAAGGTGAGAAAACATCTGGACACATGTTGGGTCATCTCCAACAGACCAATTTATCCACGACTGAAAATTTGATCTCCATGATAGAAGGAGTAAGTCTTATTGCTCGAGGGAGTTACGCCCAGGAACCAACCATCCGGGGGATGTCCGGGGGGAGGATGAATATTACTATTAATGGCATGAAAAGTTTTGGGGCCTGTACAGATCGAATGGATCCCATCACTTCTTATGTTGAAGCAGACGCCCTCAATTCTATTGAAATCGGCAAAGGTGCACTATCCATTCAGAATGGATCTACCGTTGGTGGATCCTTGAACTTGACAATGAAACAACCGCAGTATGCCCCAAAGAATTTGTCGCAGTGGCATATCAAAGGCGGTTTTGATGCAGGATCCAAAGAACGCAAATTCTCTTTTTCGTGGAATAAAAAGACCCCGGGGAGTGGTATATCATTAAGTGGCGCATATCGCAAAGCAAAAGACTATGCCGATGCCAGTGGACACATCATTTCTTATACGGGATTTGAAAAAATGAACCTGAATCTCGGGTATAAAAAGCGTTTAAATCAAGAGAGTCAATTGCTGTTGGAATTTGTCAGCGATGATGCCTACAATGTGGGTTATTCAGCACTGCCCATGGATGTAGGCTATGCCCGCCTAAGAATGGCCGGCCTTTCTCTAAAGACCAGAGGAATAAGCCCTCATATTTTAAATGCGGAGTGGAAGGTCTACGGTAATGCCATCGACCACTGGATGGATGACAGTAAGCGTGAAGTTCTCTTCATGGACATGCATATGGATATGCCTGGTTTTACCCGGACTGCAGGTTCCTATGTTGATCTGCTCCTGGGGAGAGATCAACGCAGTATGTTGAAACTTAGAAGTGATTATTATTGGACATCGAGTTATGCAGATATGGTGATGTACCCGGAGGGTTCAAGTCCGATGGAAATGGTCACCTGGCCTGGGGTAGAACGTTGGAATATGGGTCAGTTCATGGAGTATCAGTCCATAATTATACCTGATATGAATGTCAATCTGTCCATGAGATATGATTTATTCCATTCCAGGGCTACCAATGAAATGGGTCAGGATGAGCTACATATCTTTTATCCCGGAAATAATCTGGAGCGTATGGATCATTTGCTAAGCGCTAATGCCCATGTCGCCTACAACATTGTGGACAATTGGCGGTCAATTCTGTCTGTAGCTTCAGGCCAACGGATACCGACAGTATCAGAAGCCTATGGATATTATCTATACAATCCAGTAGATGGATATCTTTATCTGGGGAATCCCGACCTTCCAGTAGAAACCAGTCGTCAAATCGAATGGCAAAACAATTTGACATCTAGCGCTGGAAGCATGTCATTGAATCTGTATTTTTATAAGTTTGAGCACTATATTTTTGGTCAAACCATGAGCGAAGATGCATTTAGTTATGCCAATGGTTGGAAGAAATATATTGATGGCGGATCAGCCCAAATTTCTGGATTGGAATGGTCTGTATTGCATCGGTTTTCCCCTCATTTCATTTTCCAGGGAGGTGTGAATTATGAAGCGAGCAGCCTGGATGATTTCCAGGATTTTCTTCCTCTCATTCCCCCGCTGGAAGTTCATGGCTCATTGACCTATGAGAGACGACGTTTTTGGGTACAAATGGATACACGCGGTGCAGCGGCTCAGACTAACAACTCTAAGGTGAGTGGTGAGAATTCAACACCAGCATTTCTGGCTATTAACCTCAAGGGAGAGCTTGATATTCTACCGGGTTTAAAATTGAACCTTGGAATCAACAATTTGACCAATCAACTCTACCATGAGCATCTTGATTGGGGTGATATTTATCGGCCAGGCAGGAGTGGCTTTATATCCTTAACCTTGAATAATGGGATTATGGGGCAATAGCCTGCTCTCCCTCAAGAAAGGGATTATTTCAATTTGAGAAAGACCGACGGTCCAGATCAATTCAGGGATTGGGAGACGATAAAAGGGTAGTGTTTTTAATTTCCAAAACCAAATTTGGTGCATGACCTTTTCGCCCTTTTCAATTGCCGCCCATACAAAAGTAAATCTAGCCTTGCGCGTTTTAAGCAAACGGCCAGATGGGTATCATGATCTGGATACGGTATTTCAGGAAATGGAATGGGGTGATATTGTCCATTTTGAGCCTGCTGATAAATTCACTTTCAGTATGACTGGCCTGAGCTTCGATGATGGTGGGAAGAATATCTGTCACCACGCCGAGCAACTCTTCAGAGAAACCACCGGTGAAGCGCTTCCAGTAAAAATATCACTGGAAAAGAAAGTACCGCCTGGCTCTGGAATAGGTGGAGGTAGCGCCGATGGTGCTGCTGTACTCAAGGGCTTGAATCGTATTGCGAATGTTCCACTATCAAAACAACGTTTAATGGAGCTGGCTTTGGAGTTAGGTGCTGATGTGCCTTTCTTTATTGAGGGGGGCTTGCAGCATGGACAAGGTGTTGGTGAGAAACTGGAGAAACTGGAGTTAGGCTTTGAAGGCTTCGTCCTGCTCATTATTCCACCCATTCATGTCTCTACAAAACAGGCATTTGAAGCACTAAAAATACCATTGACACCCCCTAAGGCTCCGTTTACTTTTGGCCGCCTTTTAGATAAGGCAACACTGGTACGGTTTTTTGATAACGAATTTGAATCTGTAGTTT
>JABIFX010000046.1 GCA_018650445.1 Fidelibacterota bacterium | reverse complement strand
GGCTCTCTCAGTTGAGCCAATATTGATTGCATCCATTTGAGTCACTTATTGCACATATAGTGCACACGCCAATACTACCACACCTGTAACCTGCTGATTATCAGCCTGCTACAGAGACTGACAAGGGGACTGAAAATCCCTCGGCTATCATGACAACTCGGGACCTAGAAAATCGCCACTCCAAAACCACTGAATTCTACATACTCTCTACATGACAGGGAGATTTTACATTCCCCTATTTAGTCTCAAAAAGGGTGTCTCATAACTAGGGCACTATTTTGCAGCTTGTCTCTGCGTAGCTCAACGAGCGCAGACGGATCTCTTAAACGGCAGTTATTGAATATTGCACCAGATCAAGGACCTATTGTATTCACAATTCATATCTATAGCACATGAATATATAGATATGTCCTAATTACATGTCTATGCTATCGACATGTTTAATTTACATATCGATTTATTCTATATATTTAGATACGTTATATCTTCATGTCTATGCCGTCGACATGTTTAATTAACGCATCTATAAATCTATCATATATAGATATGTATTATGTGAGGTTATTTTGCTAGTCTGAAAGAAGTTCGAAAAGACCAGTGTTAAGATAAAGGAGCTCCTTACCTACACGCTGACTTTTTAGTAAATGAACGGACTCAAGCTCCTTTAAGTACATAGAAGCAGTTTCTCTTTTTGCAATATCCTTGTCTACTAAATGCTGTATCTTTGTGTAGGGCCGCTCAAAGAGGAGTTCTATCAACTCCTTTGAAAAGACTTTGTTAGGAAGCAGATCGCGTGCTTTATCAACCGTGGTATCCATCAATTCCTTGATCGCAAGGATCTTATCCCTCGAATAGATAGCTGTTTCCTCGATCCCATCAAGCATGTATAGAATCCAGGGCTCCCATTCCTGATTAGAGGTAATTCCTCTCAGCAACTTATAATAGTCATTTTTATTCTCTATGATAAACTTACTTAGATATAGAACCGGATAATCCAGCAAACCATGAAGTGTTAAAAACAGTAAGTTAAGAATACGGCCAGTGCGTCCATTTCCATCAATGAAGGGATGAATTGCTTCAAATTGATAATGCATGAGGGGTAATTTTATAAGCGGATCTAATCCACTCTCATCATGCATGAATTTCTCCAAATCACTGAGCATATCGCGAATCCTGCCTTCACCCTCTGGAGGAGTGTAGAGGACTTCACCTTTGGCCAGGTTGACAATCTTGGTTCCGGGAGTATTACGTATCCCAGCATTGTTCTGCTTTAATAATTGGACACAATCTATAAACAAATTCGTGTTCAATACGGGACGTTTTTCTAACTGATTATATCCAAACCAGAGTGCTTCTCGATATCGAAGAACCTCTTTAGTTGCTGAATCTACTTGTTTCGTACTTGCACTAAAAGCCTTGTAAACTGCATCTGTAGTGGTAACAATATTTTCGATCTCAGTACTGGCTTTAGCTTCCTGCAGAATTAGCGAGTCAATTAGGATTGCTTGATTTGGAATCACTCTTCCAACACCTTTGAGCTCTGCTACAGCCCTTGCCACAGGAGTAGTACGTTGAAGAACCTTATTTGTGGCAACATCCTTCAGTGGGGGAAGTTTTGGTAGATTATTGAAAGGCTTGTTTGGATCAAAAAGTGGTGACATCTCTTTCTCCTAATCGATAATGATTGAGGAAAGTATATCCTGTTTGAAGATTATCAAAGATAATAAGTCGATTATCTTGTTATTTATAGACACGTTCTCTAAATTCATGACGTCATCATTATCTTAAAAGGGACGCCTCAATCTAGATTCTACCCTATCTACTTGTTGATTTGCCCATTGTACCCATGATTCCAACTCCCCTCCCTCAGACTCTTCATCAGCATGACTCTGAACAGCTGCTATGTAGTCCCGGGCGAGAACGCATTTGTTCCATGAAGCTGTATTATCAAATAGTTGCTGTAGAAGTTCTTTCTCTCTCTCCCTTTTAAGAAGCGCTTCTCGCTCTATTCGTGTGCGTTTCTCATCTTCCTTTCTTCTGATTTCGTTCTGATGAGCTCTTACCTTTTTAGTCTCAGCAGTCTTGATCAGTAAAAAGATGAACTCATTTAACTTCTCCTCCACTCGCTGTACCTTGCCATCACGAATGCTTTTAGTGCCTGGAAGATATTCATCGATTTTAAGCATCAGTTTTCCAGTTGGTACATAGTCCCATTTATTATTCAAGAAGCTGAGACTACCCTCATGACGGGGATTAGGATTGGGTATTTGTCGAACTGATTCCTGGACTGTGAATGAGATTTCTTCATCATTGATTGAAATGGTCGTTTTCTCCCCATATTCATTACATAGTGACGATGAATACCCTCTCGCTTCCAGTGCTTTAATCAGTGCATCCAATATGAGTAGAGTTCTACGAATGCTCTGCTTGCATACAGCTATACTAAATGCGCCTAGACCACCTGAACATCGATGGTATTGGTCAGTATGAGGGTCTTTTAGCTTTGCTTTAGTTTGTTGAACATGCGGGTGCAGGCCTCTAAGTGTCGATTTGACCACAACCTTATTCTCAGGTTTAGACTCGAAGACTCTAGCCTTTTGCATATCTTCACTCTCGGTCTCAATGGGCTCTGATTTTGCTTTCCGAATCGTGTAAGTATTTGTATCACCATCTCCAAGCTTTGGTAAAGGGAGCTGTTTTACCTTGTGTCCGTTTTGTTTCTTTGCCCAGTAACCAAGCCCTGGTTTTGGGATATTCAGTTTCTTGCAGACCTTTGCCAAGCCTACATCAGAAATACCATATTGTTTTGCCACATCAGTGACAGGGTGAGACCACACCTGTCGATACAGCACTGTCCTATTAATGATTATCTCTTCTTTCACATGATCCCCTTTCCTCTTTGGTGTAAATGATCATAGAATTGAATCCTTTTTAAAGGATTGCTTGATCAATTAACATACATAGTTTGATAGTAAAGATACACATTCACCGGTGCAAACGGTGACACATATACGCCACACTACCATCGTAACATATTGTTATTACTGCACTTTCATTGGGCTCATAAACTCACGCATAACTATAGCTTATACATTTATTCCTATTGTATTTATGATGAATTAGTCAGCTTACTACTGAGGCTCCGTCGGGCTGATTGCCCAACGAAATCCAAAGGCAATAATAAATGAAAATGACAACGGATTATGAGTCCATGACCACTCGTTGTTTTTATTGGACTTACAGGAGGAGTGTGGCTGGAACGTGACCACTGTCCAAAAAGCCCCTGATTTTGAGGTCAGGGGCTTGTGTATGACGGTTTGAGCAAGTTCTACTTCAAGTACAACATCTTTATGGTTTGCGAGTACGATCCAGCTTGGAGACGGCACAGATAGAGACCAGCGCTGAGAGGAATACCAGCATCATTTATTCCACTCCACTCCACATTGTAATAGCCGGCGGTTTGCTGAAAATCGATTATTGTTGCTACGGCTCGACCTTTTACATCATAAACAATCAGTGAGACATGATCATTTTCCGGCAAGTTGTACCGAATTGTAGTTGAAGGATTAAATGGGTTGGGGTAATTCGGAAAAAGAGCATAATCAGATGGCAAATTACTCTTATTCTCTGTCTCCAAAACATGGGCGCCTACTCGGACGATAACCGTTGCTGGAACTGCGACCTCCACCAATTCAAGTGTTCGCATATCCTCAAAAACAGACAGACTATCTTGGGCAATTCCCAATTCATAATATTCTGGAAAACCTGATAACTCCCAAGTTATGTTGACAATATCTTCATCACTCTCAACCACAATATTCCACTCATGGAATTGATCCTCAGATAAGTTGGTTCTTATGTCACTTGTAAACCGAGTACCTAGGACATGATCCCATTCCGGGTGGTCAACATACACAGAGACATATTCTGGATTTGGCGAAGCAGGTGGTTCCAAAGCATCAAAATTAGCATCAAATCCCATCTGAGCTAGGCTATCAATACCAATCACGTTAAGATTATCTACAGAATTTATAGATGACGCCATCAATTGAATCGCCCAGCTTGGCGAAATCAAATCCCTAGCTGGAGCCACTTGAGAATTGGTTAAAGGAATAGTCATCATCAATGAATCACTGACTCCTAGCCAATACCCCTGCCATGGTTCAATGGCGGATACTCCAACATATCCCAAGCCATCGTAACCATACAACTGGGTGATCCAGGCTGAATCAATGGCTTCGCTATAGAATAATTCAACCGAATCTTTTCTAAAAAGGAGGTCTTGTACAACTGAAGGCACGAGGTATGGCGTGGCTAAAAGGTGCCACCCCGACTGTAGTGAGATCTCGTAGGATGGATTTACAATCGGGTTTCCATCTATCATGACTGTGTCAGCTTCCATATTAGCTAACCAGTAGGATTGACCCGAATGGATTAATGTATCCATGGAATATCCATTGGCATCATAGCCATAGAAATTCCAGTAGCCTGCAATATCTGGTTCTAGCTCATCGAAAATGGATGGATTGAAAGCAGAAATGGGTGAGCTCCACAAATGCCATCCTGTATCGATCATGAATTCCTGGTGATGGCCGGCGATAATCAGTGGTTGGTTGCTTTGCGCCCAGGTTGTATTTCCTGCGTAGTCAGAAACCCTCACACCAAGCAACACCTGGTTTAAGAGAGATGTATCTGGGATTATCCATTCAAAACTGTCAGGACCACCTGCTGATTCAAAAATCTGTGCAAAAGAATTTCCTCCATCATAGGATGAGAAGACCCATGAAGAATCTATTTGATTGCCATCTTGGGCAAGCCACTGAAAGCTATAACTTGAATCAGAGACCAAAACCTGGGGTCCCTCAAAGTTATTCTCAAGTGCTAGATTGGGCGGCATTGTATCCCCGACGCTGATACTCAAAACATAAATTGAATCAGCCTGAGCTAACCAGGTGATAATCATATTATCGTACATGAATTCTTTGTCTGAACCAATGGGCCCTTCAACGATAAACGGCAAATTTGGTGTATCGATCAAATTAATGGCCAAAGAGAGTGTATCCTGAATCGACGATTTCACATGGAGAGACCAGACTTGCATAGTATCTGATAGATCGATTTCTGGCCGAATATCCTGTGAATAGTCATCACCCAAAGTGTTATCCCATTCCGGATGGGAAATATAGAGAGAAACATAGTTTCCAGGGGGAGTAGGTGGTTCAAGGTATTCATATTCAGGGTCAAAACCATCACTGGCAGAATCAGCCACACCGATAAAATTATAAAGGTCTTCCAACCCGTTCTGAGCAGTAAGTTCCAGATTCAGCCACCAGGTTAAATCATCGACATCAACAAACAGCCTTGACGAATTCTGGCTTTCATTCCCCGCCTCGTCCACAGAGCTCACCGAATAAAAATTTGGAGTGTGCTCATCGTAATTAACATCTACATACGATTTTGAGCTGGATTCACCGATCAGTTCGCCATTGCGGTAGACATTGTAAAACATGAATTGAGGTTCTTCATAGCAATTCCACTCCAAATTGACATTTCCTGGTTCGATGACGGCCAGGAGTTGACCAGGAATCTGGGGAGGAACATTATCCACACTAAAGCCACTATCTATAAGGCTGCTATAAAAGACTCCGGGGGCACTGGTATGGGCTTCCACCTTGAAATAGGACCAGTTTGGATTTTCAGCAGTACTATCCGAGAAAGTGTTAATGATGGTAGTATAGG
>JABIFX010000149.1 GCA_018650445.1 Fidelibacterota bacterium | reverse complement strand
CCATTGAATTGACATCAATATATACAAACTGATAATTTGCATATTATTAGAAGTGATACTTTGCTCTATACAAGATAGATTTTATAGTGCCTATAAGGAATTTCTTTGTCTAAAAAACCATCGTTTATGAGACTCCTAAAAAGTGTCTGAGTATTGAGACACCCTTTTGAGACAGTTTTCCCCAGATTTAATTCATACAACATTTCTTGAACTTCTTACCTGAGCCACACGAGCAGGGATCATTCCGGCCAACTTGATTGCTTACCGCTTGTAGTTTTACAGAATGATGGGCTTTTCTAAAGGGCAACCAATATTCATGGATTGCTATTACAGAGAAACGGATCATTTCTGCCCAATCTTCGTGCGGCACCTTTGCTTCCTCGCTCTGCTCTTCCAATAGCTTCCATCCCTCCTCAGTTCCAAATAGAGTCAAAGGTGCGAAGAGCTTCTTATGCTCATCGGATTTAATCAATGGCAACCATTCTTCATAGGATAGATCGACACCTCGCATAAAGCCCACACACCACTCATCATAGATAGTAACTGACTTGCCCTTACCCGTTGATTCATAGAATACCGGCTCAAATGTTTCAGGATTGGTTTGAAAATCATATACAATTGAATTGAATAATCGATGGAGAAGCCCCAATATCTTCAAGGCGCGATCTGTTGATTCCCAGACCATTTCCTGACCCGATTCTAATCCCCATACCACGGGTTGCCACTGACTCGGCATTACCGTATTTGGACCAATAACCAAAGCAGTCAAAAAACCATCCAGGGTCGAAATGTCCATGCATTCGTCAGAGGCTTCATCCGATAAAAGGAACTCATCAAGCTCATTGAACTCTTCCTCAGATAATTCCATATTGAGTTCGGTTATTACCCTTTCATCCATAGATCGTCACCCCGCTTTATGTTGCCAACTCACGCTATTCTTGCAACAATCTGATTAGTGTTTCGACTTGTTCAAAGGCTACATCCGGATCAAATTTTACCCCGGATACCAGTAGCGATTCAACATCGGTTCGGAAAACTGGTTCCAGCAACTTTAACTTGATGTTCTCTAAGTATTGATCACGTTTGACATGAAGATCCTGCTTTTTAAGATACGCTTGGAATGCCTCGACAGTCTTCTGGGGATCTATCAATTTATCCGCCAATAGCCGGTAAATATCAAATAGGTCACGCCCCTTCTTCCGTTGATAGAGTGCTCTAAGTTTTGTCCCCGCAAGTTCATCAATTGAATAGGTGCTTATCTGGGTGTCAGCAGTATACCATGGTGAATCCACAGCAAAGTCCATCTTCTTGATCCCAAATACGGTAAAATGCTCCCTTGTATTGATTTCAATCTTGATCTTCTTAATCATGTCGGAATCAGATTCAGATTGAAACCGATAATAGATTCTGAACCCATTTGCTCTAGTTCTGGTTGTACTTCGTCCCATCCATGGATCAATTAGCTTTTGCAATCTTTGTACTATAGGTTTGATTGGACCAGCAACCGTTTGGACAAAATCAAGATCTTCAGAATACCGGAATGGCTTTTCAAAGAATAGTTTGGTAAGGGCTGTGCCTCCCCTGAACAATAGCTGATCTCTAAGGAATTCATCGTTATATATCTCAACCAATATCCGTGACAGAATTAGATCTTGTTCTATCTGGTAATCGAATTGCCACGGGGCGACCTTGTGCCAGGCAAGTATATGGGCTCGGGAAATCAATATTCTATCTCAATCTCTGTGTTCACAATAACTTTCCACTTCTCATCCTTTGGGGTTCGAATAGAAGGCCCAGATGCCTCTAGCGGTGTAAATACCAACTTCTCATTGGCTATGAGTTTTTGTAACATATTCACTCCAGACTGATACTCAATAACTTCAAAGACATGCCCTGCTCTCTGAAGTACTGGCAAGGGAAACATCACGGCAGCTTCTTTTAATCCACTTACCTTAATATGCTCCATCATTTCAGAAATCACATTTGCTACATGATCCATTCCGCCGATCAGTCTACTGTACTTAATCAAGTCAAACAATGTTGCTTCCGGTGTAGAAATGTTCATAGTCCCGGTAGGCGTGTTTCTCTGTCGAATCGGGGTATCTTGTATATCCTTCTTACTAAAGAACTTAACTCTCCCACCGCGAACATTGATTGCTTTTCTATGGGGATCAGTCATAACCTGGAATACTTGCGGGCTTTGATGGCTTGATCCGTAATAAGCAGCAGCAGTAAGCAAACCAACGTAATAGGGACTGCCATGGAAATTCATCAGGTCATCGACGAAGCGATCAGCCGGCATCCTGTCAGTGAGACTAATCTCCTCTGGGATAATAGTGTAGAACCCACGAGCAGGATCAATAATCCTACCAGCCTTCCGCATACGTTGAATGGCATAAGGCAGGTCACGATCCACATTCCTAAGTGCTTCATCATACTTAAATGACCATATCCCTTGGTTATTTAAGTGCTTTATATAGTCTGGCAAGTTCATATAGATCGTTATTATCTCTGCGTATTATAGGGTGTGACTCGATATTATGCAAACTTAATAATGCAAATATGATATTATTAATAATCTGGGTAGCATTAATATGGACGGTGACTTGCATGGCTTATACATGTCGTTACTGACGACATGTTATTCACTTTCGAAGGACCGGGGGGCTGGAAACTAGCCAATGGAAAATGTATCATTACCCTATTTTTACTACATGCCAGCAAGATTTTAGACTCCCCTATTGGGGAATCCATGCAGTCTCAATAACCCTGGTTTATGAGACTATAACCCTGAACACCTTCAACCCTTTGCAAATCCAGTAAACAGTGTCTCACAACCCGTCTCGTAATCAAAGTGTCATTAATAACTTTATTTATCGTTTTTGAGACTATCAGTTCTGTCGTTTGGAGATTCGATAATTCAAATAAACTTTTACATTCTGGCGCATCATTGGTATGATACTGACCATATGTTAATCTTGGCCAGTTTACGTTACCTCACCAATTCATATCAGGGATGGACTTATAACTAACACCGCTAGAGAAATGGATTTGAGATTGTCCTATCGAGCATAATGAAATCTAATACGAATCATGTGAAAATCTTGTTATCACCAAATACATTCATGATGACGTTATATCCCTACCAAATCACTTTTATAACTAGTCATTCCGCCTTTGTCCAGAAGTAGTATGTTCTCAGCCCAGTACGATCAATAAGATTTTACTGCAACTATAAAAGGTGTAAGTTTTTCAATTTTATCAGGCAGTATATCTGCCCCAATAGAACTATTACTGTTCAGTATGTCATCCCCCTCTGGCATCATGGAAATCAAATTAGTTAAGTAATTCTTCTTCACAGCAAAGTTCACGTTCTGGGGTATCACTGATAGTTCTTCGTAGAAATATTTGGCATTAAGCGAAGACACAACTATGCCAATCAGATCCCCATTTTCGCTAAAAAGACCTCCCCCACTATTCCCGGGTTGTAATGGATTGCTAATCTGGTAAAGTCGTGGATCATCTTGGATCCCATAGAGCGAGTTTATGCTTCCGGTTGAAAGTCGAGGCTGATCACCAAGAATATTGCTCAACGGATATCCCAGTGTAAATACACTCTCTCCCAACCGGATAGGAGATTTGCTATTAATTCCAAATGGAATCTTTGGTAGACTTGTTGAGAATTTCAGATAATCTGGATCAGTGATACGCAATATTACTAGGTCATTTGACACATCCTTGAGGGCAATAGTTGCTTGAAAACTCTGCTCAAATGAGGGAAAAGTAACCTCTATTGATGATGCGTTGGCAATAACATGATGATTTGTAACAACAAGTCCTACATTTGCTATTAAAAAGCCACTACCACTAGACTTTGAATGTGGAGTCTCCGTCCCTGAGATGTTCATTCTTCCGTCCGTTGTCATTTTAGGATAATGTTTGATGAAATTTGAATCAAAACGTTCTCCCTTGCTGTCCTTTAAGGAAAACTTCAAGAATCCTATATCATCTATTGTTGCGGTTGTCGATTGTTTTGAATGATTCGCCATGTAATAGTTGATACTATAAATCTTTGGATAAGCAGTGTGTCTTATCTCCATTTTTACCTGATATGGTTGCCAATATGAATTTGTCGATTCTAATATATATGCGGCATAATCTCTGTTTCCCTCACCAGCATTTTTGAATATACCTATGCGGTATTTATTGTCCTCAAGTCCCTCCCAAATACCTTCAATTGGATCCAATGTACTTTGGTTACTATCTAAATAGCTTTTCAATTCAATCTCAGATTTATTGATAACCTCTACATCTCCAAAGACATCTGCTGGTGAGAGCGCTAGTGCTGGGTTATATCCTACATATTTGGCAGAAAACCCTTTAAACGCTTCTCTTGACGCCCCAGCCAAATCGTCAATGATAGATAATCCCTGGTAACGACCCGTGCCTGCATACACAGTCTCACCATAAGTATTCATGAGTGTAATTTTCACCGTGGCATAACTACCTCCAAAGCTGTCCGGGGTATGATTGTGTGTAATTCCACAAATAACTAACTTCGGTTTCTCTTTTTCGTCCAACGCCAACCCTGCGTCTTGAGAAAGCACTACCATGCCTTCTTGCTGGAACATTTGCGATAATTTGGAAGCTACACCGTATTGATCAACTGAACTTCCTTCGTAGGAGGGTGCTAAAACCACTACATATTTATACGCGTTTAGGGGTCTCCCAGGAAGAGTTGAATGATTTTCTTGTGGTGGTACACAACCCACCATCATAATAATCGCTAGGACTAGAATATTTATCGATATACTTATCTTCATGTGATCCCCTTTTTGGCAGTCAAAAATGTCTTACCATACTTTAATTTCGGGTAATATAACTATTTATAAGATAGGATAATGGACTTTTTATAAATCTTGGGCCAATGTCCCCAAGGCGGATATTTACAACCTCAAATACGTTTAAGTCAATCAATAATAATACTTTGATTGTGAGACGGGATTTGTAACTCTGTTTATCGGGTTTTCGGGGGTTCATAGGGAGTTCTGAATCTGTCTCAAAAACGTTGGTTAATAAGAACCCTGGCTCTGTAAACCCATGGCTGTGAAATTACATTTTCACAGACTTGATTAATATGACAATTTATCGATATACAGCCAATATAATTAGTTGTATCTTGTATTATCGTCATATATTGCACCCATAATATGACAGTAACACTAGTTACCACTAATAGAATTAGTAGTATGATGCAATATCGTCACATGGAGTTGATTATGAAGATAGAAGAGTTTCTGACAAGGAATCCCGTTTTTACCATAGATGAGTGGAAAGATTACCTGGCGAGCAAGGGTAGTGAAAAACAGAATACACGATGGAATCTGCTCGCATATCACCAGGATAAGGGCCGAATACTCCAAATAAGACGAGGACTCTATGCGACTGTACCAGCAGGGTCATCCCCTGAATCATTTCAGGTGGATCCTTTTCTCGTGGCGTCAAAATTGAAACCAGACAGTGTGTTGGCGCTCCACACAGCCTTAGAATTCCACGGCAAAGCTTACTCTACCTTCAAACGGCTGACATACACCTCAGCCAAGAGGTCAGCCCCGTTAAAATATCAATCCCATGAGTATATACGTTTATCGGAGCAACTAGCATTCAGAAAGAATCTCGCAGGAGTCAAAACGGTTTTACGTTCAAACATGGAAGTCAGGGTGACAAGCTTTGAGCGGACGCTGGTGGATGTACTGCATCGCCCCGATTTGAGCGGAAGCTGGGAAGAGATATGGCGATCCTTGGGTTCGATAGAATACTTCGATACAGAGCAGGTAATCAAATATGTAAAAGTATTGAAGAATGCCACGACGGCTGCTAGAGTAGGTTTCTTCCTTGATCAGCACAAGGACGCCCTGTTGTTAGACAATTCCTGGATCGCTCCCTTGCTCCGCCTGGCACCCCGACAACCACACTACATGGATCGGCTGAATCGAAAGGAATGCAAGCTCGTGAAGGATTGGAACCTTATGGTCCCGACTAAGATTCTCGATAGATCCTGGGATGAGTTGTCATGAGATTCTCTGCTGAGGAAATAAGGTCCATATCTGAATTGTCAGGTCATAGGCCGGATGTTCTGGAGAAGGTAGTTCACCTT
>JABIFX010000154.1 GCA_018650445.1 Fidelibacterota bacterium | reverse complement strand
CTACTTCCAACGATTTGGAATAGATGAAGATATGATTCGCAAGGTGATGGCAGAGGCCCTCCATTATGGTGGTGACTACTGCGATCTCTTTTTCCAGAATGAACTGAGCAACTCTATCCGTCTCCAGGATAATATTGTGAATTCAGCCAGCACCAATGTCACTTTGGGTGTGGGAATTCGTGTACTTAATGGAAATCAGACAGGTTACTCATTTACCGAAGATATTACTTTATCCAGCATGAAAGCTGCTGCACGAACAGCTGCAGGAATTGCCTCAGGTTCAGCCAAAGCTGCCCCACAATCATTTAACGCCACCAAGTTGATGAATTACTATGACACAAAAGTGAGCTATGAAGATGTCGGCGTCAAAGACAAAGTGGGTATGCTCCAATCCATCAATGATGATGTATTTAAAGAGGATCCACGAGTCATAAAAGCCAGCGTCAATTTTAGTGATAGCGAAAAATATATTCTGGTTGTGAATTCTGAAGGTGGTATCGCATCTGATTACCAGCCTATGCTACGAATTTCTGTTGGCTGTACAGCTGAAGAGGATGGTCGCAGGGAGAACAATTATTTTGATTACTCTGCTCGTGATGATATCAATTTTCTCACTGAAGCAAAGCTGAAGAGACTTCCCCGTGAGGCAGTAGCTCGTACTGTAAAGCTTTTTGCAGCTCAGACACCTCCAGCGGGTGAGTTTCCTGTTGTATTATCTGCTGGCAGCGCAGGTATCCTGCTCCACGAAGCTATTGGTCATGGAATGGAAGCTGATTTTAATAGACAGGGTATTTCTGTCTATTCAGAGAAAATGAACAAGAAAATTGCTGCTCCATTTGTAACCATTGTGGATAATGGAACCAACCCCAACATCCGCGGTTCCATCAATGTGGATGATGAAGGTGTACCTTCTGAAGAAACGGTTCTCGTAGAGGATGGTGTACTCAGGACCTATATCCATGATCGCATTTCTGCCAAACATTATGGTGTAAAACCAACTGGTAGCGGTCGTCGTGAATCCTTCAAACATTATCCAATGCCTCGCATGCGTAACACTTACATGCGTAGTGGTCCTCATGAATTTGATGAGATGATCGCATCAGTAGATTATGGAATTCTTGCTGACCAGTTTACCAATGGTCAGGTCAATATTGGTCCAGGAGATTTTACATTTTATGTGAAGTCAGGTTCCTTAATTGAAAATGGAAAAATCACAGCTCCTATCAAAGATGTGAACATCATCGGTAATGGTCCTGATGTTCTTGAAAAAGTCACCATGGTGGCCAACGACATGAAGATGGCTGAAGGTGGTTGGACCTGTGGTAAGAACGGGCAAGGAGTGCCTGTTTCACAAGGAATGCCTAGCGTGCTGGTCTCATCCATCACAGTAGGAGGTAGGGGGTAATTATGGAAAAAAATGTCTATTTAGATCTGGGATATTGGGTACAGAAAAAAGCCAAACAATTGGGTGCTTCTCAGTCTGCTCTGGGAATCAACCATAGTAGATCTGTCTCCGTAGATTATCGCGATGGCAAGGTAGAAACCCTGAAAGAATCAACCCAGCAATCATTGTGGATTGAACTTTTTGCAGGCGGACGCTACTCCAGCCATTCAACCAATGATCTCCGCAAAGATTCTCTTGAAAAATTTCTAACCAATGCCGTGGATTTAACCGGTTTTCTTACCAAGGATGAATATCGTCGACTTGCAGATCCTGCATTGTATGAGGGACAGTCTAAAGTTGATCTGGATCTGAATGATTCAAGTCAGGGTGATATCACCGCTGAGGAGCGTCAGGATCGAGCTAAGGCACTGGGAGCCTATCTGGAAGGCAAGGATGAGCGTATCATCTCTGTAGCCTCAGGTTTCTATGATAGCCATAGCGAGTCCTATCAACTGGCTTCAAATGGATTTGAAGGTCAGAAGGAATCGACATCCTTCACCCATGGTGCTTCTGTTTCGCTCCAAGGTGATGGCGATAAAAAACCTGAGGGCTGGCGTTATTATCGTGCCCGTCATCTAAACGACTTGGTAGGGGCAGAACAAACCGCTAACGAAGCTCTGGCCAGAACCCAGGATAGAGTTGGTGCTGAGAAAATTGCCTCTGAAACCATGCCACTATTACTGGAGAACTCAAATGCTGCTGGATTATTCTGGCGCTTGATGGGGCCGTTAAGGGCAGCTTCCATCCAACAGAAAAATTCATTCCTGGCAGATCGCAAGGGTGAAAAAGTTGGATCTGACATTTTGACTATCACAGATGAGCCATCCATTGTTCGTGGACTGGGAAGTCGCTATTATGATGGTGATGGACTGGCAGCCAAATCGATGCCCATCTTCAAAAATGGTGTCTTGAGCAATTACTATACTGATGTGTACTATGGTAACAAATTGGGCTGGACACCAAATTCAGGTGGATCCTCAAACTTGATTGTGACTCCCGGTATGCGTTCGGGGGCTGAGATTGAAGCCAGTCTTGACCGAGCAATTCTGGTGACAGATTGGTTGGGTGGCAATGCCAATGGTACTACTGGTGATTTCTCACTTGGTGTAGCGGGTTGGCTGATTGAGAATGGCAAGCGGGTCAAATCGATTACAGAGATGAACATCTCAGGTAATTACAATGATCTGCTTATGAATCTCATAGAGGTTGGAAATGATCCCTGGATCCATTCATCCTTTAGAACACCCACCATGGTATTTGATAAGGTGAGCTTCTCAGGTTCATAAATTCTATCAAAATAAAAATATCTAGCCCTGGCCTTTATCTAAAAGGTCAGGGCTTTTTTTAAACCAAGCTTAAGAGGTGTCACACTGCTTGCAAGGTCGTAGCTTGAAGAGCGAAGACTGGTCGAAGTGTTCTCGAAGTGGAGGGGCGCAGTCTATATCCCTGAATACTTTGGATTTTGTCAGGGCATTTTATCACCCCTCTATTCTCGTCCACCTCGCTCTAAATGTGACTATAATAGTCACAAACTCCTACTCACCACCAAAATATCTTGAATCGTTATAAAATGAACCTTGAAAAACATTGCAGCAAAATACAAGTTATAGGACTATAAAAAACGGAGTGAAACGAGGTAATTCGATCCAGTATAGATTTTGTTACACGGGTCAATAGATCTAAAAAATTTGGGTAAATAAAATTTTGAAAATTCGGAGGCGATTTATGATACAAGCTAGGCTACCATTCTTTATAGGGTTGCTAGTTGTTCTTTTTACATCCACACAGTTTGGATATAGTGCGAACCTTGTCACCAATGGAGATTTAGAAACTTGGACAAATGCGACAACACCTACCAGCTGGGACAAGGCTGAAAATATCACCCAGGAATCAACAACAATACATGGTGATACATATTCCGCAAAGCAACAAGCAGGAACAAAAGATTTACAACAGAATGTCTCAGGTCTTTCAGCAGGTACTGAGTATACGATATCATATTGGTATCTTGATAATGATGCCAATGCTAAATCTAGACTTTGGGCTTATTGGTTAAATGGCACTTCTACAGTATCAGACAATTCTACTGAATTGCGACCTTCAACATATTCATCTGACAATGCGTCTTGGCAAGAATATACTGTAACAATTACTGCTCCAGCGACTGTGAATGGTCTTCGGTTTGAGGTTCGCTCCTACAATGATAATGCTGGATCTGGATTTATTTATTTCGATGATTTCTCTGTGAATGCTAGTGCAGATGGTGATCCACCTACTTTCACCTCCACCTACCCGAAAGGTCAATCAACTACTGCATCTGGATTTGATGTTGCAGTAAGTCTAGATGAAATTGGATCAGCGTATTTTGTTGTAATTGCTGATGGAGCAACAGCTCCAAGCTCTGCTCAAGTTAAAGCTGGGACTGATGCATCTGATGGAGCAATAGCTAGCACATCTAAGGGTACCCTCAGTATTTTGGCTGCCTCAACTGAATATACTGGATCAACCTCATCCCTTTCGGCGTCCACCGATTATGATGTCTACGTGGTAGCACAGGATGATGAGGGTTCTCCAAATATTCAAGCATCTCCAACTAAAATAGATGTTTCCACGACGGTTGCGGCTTCCGCTCCGACTGCAAGCACAAGCGCTGCCTCTACCATAGATTATGAGAGTGCAACCTTGAATGGTTCAGTTACTGCAAACAATGCCTCAACAACAGTAACTTTTGAGTATGGATTAACAACTGGTTATGGAAGCACTGCTACAGCGAGTGAAAGTCCTGTGACTGGTTCATCTGGTACTAGTGTTAGTGCCAGTATTTCAAGTCTTAGTGCTTCAACTGTATATCATTTCAGGGTAAAAGCAGTAAACAGTGAGGGCACCGTGTATGGGAGTGATGCGACACTAACAACTTCTGCAGCGCCAGTATCGCCAACATCAGGTATAGTTTACATTTCTGAAGTGAGCGATGCATCATCATATACAGCTGAATTCATGGAGTTGTACAATAAGGGATCTTCTAGTATTGATCTCTCATCAAGCAAAATTATCCGCTATCCTGGAGCTGGGGGATCTGCAGAGGATATATTTGATTTCAATGCTGATGGCACAGGATCTACAATTATTCCCGTGGGTGGTTTTCTTATAATCGCTCGAGGAGCCTCCGAGGCAACTTTTGAATCAGTTTGGGGTGCACTTCCAGAGGGTGTGAATTATAACGAAGGTCATACCAACATGTATTTTGGTATAGGTAGACAATGGGCGATAAAGAATGGTGGAACTGCCGATACAGATGATGGTACTCT
>JABIFX010000054.1 GCA_018650445.1 Fidelibacterota bacterium | reverse complement strand
TAGTTTGTTTCTCTCCGTTTTTATTAGGTCTATAAAATGTATTTTAGCACCATCTTTTTCAAGGATGAAATTGGATTAATTCAAGATTTTTCGTTAGTGAGTAAGACTTTGAGATGGTTTTTGTCATGTTTAAGATGAATTTACCGATGATGTTAGGGTAAAAAAATGCTCTGACTGAGGCTAGGGTATTGTGGGAATTAGAATGCGCCTCTACACTTCGAGAACCTCCCGCCTACGCCAAGGCTTTAGTTGGCAGACAGGTCCAGTGTGACACCTCTTAGTCCTGGATAAGGGGAAAAAAGCCCTCCTCCTATTTCAGAGCAGAGCTTTTTGGTTGATATTTCAGTTCGTCACACTTCGAGAACCTCAGTGAGACGATTTTGATGATTCGATCTGAGTTATGATCCTGAGAAACTCACCTTATCAAAAACCATGGTGGGTGTTCTAAAGGATGAATGGACCCAGGGATCGTTTCCAACCTCTATGAGATTCATAAGCAGATCATTGTAATTACCTGAGATGTTCATCTCTGTAATCGATTTGACACGCTTCCCATTCTCAATCAACCAACCCGCTACACCAAGTGAGAAATCACCTGTGGTACCATTGGCATTGCCACCTAACCAATCTGTCACCAGAATAGCTCGATCAAGACTGGCTTCAATCTCAGCCCCCGAACGCATACCGGGCTTCACAATCAAGTTTGAGGATCCACCTGAATTTGGAGTCCAACCCAGTTTGTTGCCATAGTAGACATCAGTATAGTAATTGCTCAAAACACCATTTTTGAAAATGGGCATGGGTTTAGCAGCTAGTCCATCGCCATCATAGTAGCGACTTCCCAGTCCACGAACAATGGATGGTTCATCTGTAATAGTCAAAAGATCAGAGCCAACTTTTTCACCCTTACGATCTGCCAGAAATGAGTTTTTCTGCTGGATAGAAGATGCTCTCAAGGGACCCATTAAGCGCCAGAACAATCCAGCTGCATTTGAGTTCTCCAGTAAAAGCGGCATCGTCTCAGACGCAATTTTCTCAGCACCAACTCTATCCTGGGTTCTGGCCAGGGCTTCGTTAGCAGTTTGCTCTGCCCCTACCAGATCATTGAGGTGACGAGCACGATAGTAGCGCCAGCCCTCTGGCTTTTTATCACCTGCACCTTGAAGAGACACTGAGGCGCCATGAGTGAAGGAGGTTGATTCCTTCTGACCCTCAAATCCATTTGAAGCCAGTTGATAAGACTCGCTATGGCTATCATAAAATCCTGAAGCCACAGAGATGATACGCTCATCCTTGCCTTCCAGATAGGCTCCTAGTGCTTTCGCTCGATCTTGACGTTCCTCAGCTGTTATATCACCTTGACTTGAATCATTGAGGTCCAGATCAACTTGAGATTGTCCCTCGTACAATTCAGGTTCAGCAAGTCGGCGAAATTCATCTTTGGTAAGAAAACCGGTTAAATCCACGGCATTGGTTAGAAATTTCTCAAGTGAATCTTTGCGGAGATCATTGGTTGAGTGGCTTGAGTAGCGTCCACCTGCAAAAAGTTCAATCCACAGCGATTGTTGGGTTGATTCCTTCAGGGTTTCCACCTTGCCATCACGATAATCTACGGAGACAGATCTACTATGATTGATACCCAGAGCAGACTGAGAAGCACCTAATTGCTTGGCTTTTTTCTGTACCCAATATCCCAGATCTAAATAGATATTTTTTTCCATAATTACCCCCTACCCCCCACTGTGATGGATGAGACCAACACGCTGGGCATTCCTTGTGAGACAGGTACTCCCTGACCATTTTTACCGCAAGTCCAACCACCTTCAGCCATCTTCATGTCATTGGCCACCATGGTGACCTTCTCTAGAACATCAGGACCATTACCAATGATATTCACATCCTTGATAGGAGCTGTAATTTTTCCATTTTCAATCAACGATCCAGATTTTACATAAAATGTAAAATCACCAGGACCAATATTTACCTGACCATTGGTAAACTGGTCGGCAAGGATTCCGTAATCTACTGAGGCGATCATCTCATCAAACTCATGGGGACCACTGCGCATGTATGTATTACGCATGCGTGGCATTGGATAATGCTTGAAAGATTCACGACGGCCACTACCAGTGGGTTTCACACCATAATGTTTGGCAGAAATTCGGTCATGGATATAGGTCCTGAGTACGCCATCCTCTACGAGAACAGTTTCTTCAGATGGTACACCCTCATCATCGACATTGATGGAGCCTCGGATATTTGGATTGGTTCCATTATCCACAATAGTTACAAAAGGAGCAGCAATTTTCTTATTCATT
>JABIFX010000047.1 GCA_018650445.1 Fidelibacterota bacterium | reverse complement strand
GACAGCATTGTTATTGCTATCGTAGCCATTCCATCCAAAACTATGAGCTCCCATCTTGTGGTAACCTGAACTCAAGGTTTGTACCAGAGCGCCGGTAATATCATAGATTTCCAGAGACAGTTCTGCCACCTCATTCTCCAGAGTGAAGGATAAATTCACATCAGGATTGAAAGGGTTTGGAAAAGCTTTGTGAAGCTTGACATCAGATGGTTTCAACTCAGTCCCTGCATCCTTCACAGTTACCTTGATTTCATCATGCCGAGTCATCACTCCCTGATAGTCAACATCTGCTAGACGATAGGAATATGATTTACCTACCTTCACCTGCTTATCTATAAAGTAGTAATCATTCTGCTCAGTACTGGAACCTTGGCCCAAAAGATCAGTATTTGTGGTGAATGAAGCGATTTCGCTCCAGGTCTTATCCTGGTGTCCGCCACTTCTCTCAATAATAAAGCCCTGATTTTCGATTTCGGAATCTGTGGTCCAGAAAAGCTTTACAAGACCTCGTGACGAAATGGCTTTCCAGACTGAGAGTTCTACGGGGAGGCTTCCATCACCAGCAGGGGCGATTCCAAAACCCGTTTGATCACTCAAAGGAGTAGCACTAGTTAGTTCAAATCTTGTGCTGGGATCTGTCCAACCATCAGTATCCCCAGTTTGGATGCCACTTTTCAGTGAAATATTTTGATTTGCGGATGATACGCTACCGCCTGTCCAAGCCGATCCAGGGTCTGATCCAGGATTCCCAAATACATCAGTTTTGGTGTCACCATACCACACTTCTAAGGCGTCGTCCCCATTAAAAGTAAATGATTCTGTATGAAATGTTGAACTATTTCCAGTTGTAGTTGTTTCTAAATCTCCAGCCGTACCAATGACAATCACAGCGTTCGACAATAGTGTTCCTGAAGAAAGGGTGAAATCAGCTGAAGGTGCAGCCCCGTTTGTACCTTTTTTAATAACCAAACTATTGGATGAAAAGTCAAGAGTGCCAACCGTATTATTCCAAACCTCAACCCCTTTAGGAACTGTACCAGAATTGGTTTCAATGTACTGGCTTATAATTTGGCCATAACAAGAACTAGCCGCAAAAATTATTAACATCAATGGAATAATTACTCGATTATTCATCTCTATTCTCCGCAATTTTAAATTAACACATCAAAATCTGTGAATTTTTGAATCCAGCTTTTAACAAAATTCTACGATAGATGCGAACTTTTCGCTCCGTTTTTTTATAGGTCTATAACATGTATTTTAACACCATCTTTTTCAAGGGTGAAATTGTATTAGTTCAAGATTTATCCTAGTGAGCAATACTTTGAGAGTATTATTATCATGTTTAGAGTGAATTGCTTACTAAGATCAGGGTGAAAATATGCCCTGGCAAACACCTGAGGATTAGAGGATATAGAAAGCGCCCCTACACTTCGAGAACTTCAGTGTCCGGGGCGCATTATTTTGTTAGCTGTGTTGTACTTCGAGGACCTCAGCATGACACAGCTAGGCAGATTTTGATTATGATCCGGAGAAACTCACCTTATCAAATACCATGGTGGGTGTTCTAAAGGATGAATGGATCCAGGGATCGTTACCAACTTCAATGAGATTCATGAGCAGGTCATTGTAATTACCAGAGATATTCATCTCAGTGATCGATTTAACCCGCTTGCCATTTTCAATCAACCAACCCGCTACACCAAGTGAGAAATCACCTGTGGTACCATTGGCATTGCCTCCGAGCCAATCTGTAACCAGAATAGCACGATCAAGGCTAGCTTCAATCTCAGCCCCCGAACGCATACCGGGAGTCACAATCAAGTTGGAGGATCCACCTGAGTTCGGTGTCCAGCCTAATTTGTTACCATAGTACACATCAGTATAGTAATTGCTCAACACACCATTTTTGAAGATGGGCATGGATTTGGCTGCCAGTCCATCGCCGTCATAGTAGCGACTTCCCAGACCACGAACAATTGATGGTTCATCTGTAATGGTCAGAATGTCAGATCCAACTTTTTCACCTTTGCGATCCGCCAGGAATGAATTTTTCTGTTGGATGGAAGCTGCTCTCAGAGGACCCATCAAGCGCCAGAATAATCCAGCAGCATTGGAATTCTCTAATAAAAGAGGCATGGTTTCAGAAGCTATTTTCTCAGCGCCAACTCTATCCTGGGTTCTGGCCAGGGCTTCATTGGCGGTCTGTTCTGCCCCTACCAGGTCATTTAGATGACGGGCCCGATAGTAGCGCCAGCCCTCAGGCTTTTTATCACCTGCGCCCTGAAGGGACACAGAGGCACCGTGAGTAAAGGAGGTCGATTCCTTCTGACCTTCAAATCCATTTGAAGCCAGTTGATAGGACTCGCTATGGCTATCATAGAAACCTGAAGCCACAGAGATAATGCGCTCATCCTTGCCTTCCAAATAGGCACCTAGTGCTTTGGCACGATCCTGACGTTCCTCAGCTGTAATATCACCCTGACTTGAATCATTCAGGTCTAAATCAACTTTAGACTGCCCTTCATACAATTCAGGGTCAGCAAGTCGACGATATTCATCTTTGGTAAGGAAACCGGTTAAATCCACAGCATTGGTCAGAAATTTTTCAAGTGATTCTTTACGGAGATCATTGGTTGAATGGCTGGAGTAGCGTCCACCTGCAAAAAGCTCAATCCACAGCGATTGCTGTGTTGATTCTTTCAGGGTTTCTACCTTGCCATCGCGATAATCTACGGAGACAGACCTGCTATGGTTAATACCCAGAGCAGACTGAGAAGCGCCTAGTTGTTTGGCTTTTTTCTGTACCCAATATCCCAGATCTAAATAGACATTTTTTTCCATAATTACCCCCTACCTCCTACTGTGATGGATGAGACCAGCACGCTAGGCATTCCTTGTGATACAGGCACTCCCTGACCGTTCTTACCACAGGTCCAACCACCTTCAGCCATCTTCATGTCGTTGGCGACCATGGTGACTTTTTCAAGAACATCAGGACCATTACCGATGATGTTCACATCTTTGATAGGAGCTGTGATTTTTCCATTTTCAATTAAGGAACCTGATTTCACATAAAATGTAAAATCTCCAGGACCAATATTGACCTGACCATTGGTAAACTGGTCAGCAAGAATTCCATAATCTACTGAGGCGATCATCTCATCAAATTCATGAGGACCACTACGCATGTAGGTATTACGCATGCGAGGCATTGGATAATGCTTGAAGGATTCACGTCGACCGCTACCAGTTGGTTTTACACCATAATGTTTGGCAGAAATGCGATCATGGATATAAGTCCTGAGTACGCCATCCTCTACGAGAACAGTTTCTTCAGATGGTACACCCTCATCATCGACATTGATGGAGCCTCGGATATTTGGATTGGTTCCATTATCCACAATAGTTACAAAAGGAGCAGCAATTTTCTTATTCATT
>JABIFX010000049.1 GCA_018650445.1 Fidelibacterota bacterium | reverse complement strand
ATTAAGGACTCACCGAATTAGCGATTGCAGTATGACATAGGAGAAATAGGATGTTGTTGTTTTATATCAATAGTATATTGATGTTTTATCCAAAAATATGCTTTCGGAAGCAGGTACTAACTCCTCCTCAGCACCCATTAACTTTCTTTCAGTACTTTTTCCCAAAAAACTGGAATCGCTATTCTCTAGCCCATACTGCCGCCATCTTTTCACAACACCTATGGAGGTGCAAGATGGCATACCCCATGATCGGTGGACCGAGCGGAAGCAAACACTCTCGGTCCACCGACACCACAACAGATGAAGACAGAAAGCCACAGATGGTGGTTGAGGGCGAGGTGATTACTGCTTCTGACTGGAACGAGAACGAGGCAAAAGCACAGCAGGCGTCCACACCCACCTATGCAGCGCATGAATATTTAGTAGCAGGGCACTCCAAGCTGGAAGTAATCGTCAATGTATTCAAGGCGATCCGTATATATAAGGACCAATATGGTCGTGCCTGTTTCCAGATAATGGATAACGACTATAACGCACAGGTCTATCTTGTCGACAGCGAAAATGGCCACCACGTACTGTTCAGATACTTGCTGGAATTAAGGTTTATTCCAACTACTGATCAGATCAATTTCCTCTTCAACCGCATGGAGTCCTACTCTGCACACTTCGGCGAGAATATCCATTCTTTCTACAGAGTCGCCCCATGTGAAGGCGGTGTGGAGATTGATCTTGGCTCCTCAGATTTGTCTCATGTGAAGATCACGGCTGAAGGTTGGTCTATCGTCTATCGCGGATCTGGCACCAAATTTCTTCGGTTTAAAAACATGCAAGCCTTGCCGCTCCCTGCTGAAGGTAAAGGCAGCATCGATGATCTCAATCTCTTGAAGAAGTATTTCAACACGGATTGGACTTCATTTATCTTGGTGATTGCATGGATTGTTTACATCATGCTGACCCCCAAAATCCACTCCAGCAATTTTGTAATACTTGCACTAAACGCTGTTGCTGGTAGCGGCAAATCACTGTTCACGAAGATTTTATTACTGCTGATCGATCCTACAGCGGTTGGTATACGTACGTTTCCGCAGAACAAGAAGGCAGTAGGTATTGCAGCTAAGAGCTCCCATGTTGTTGCTTATGACAACATGCGCCGCCTTTCCAAGTTTATCTCCGATCTTCTCTGTCAACTTGCAACTGGAGGCGTATTAACTGATCGCAAGCTCTACACGGACGATGGTGAGACTTTGATTAACGTTCATGTTGCACTGATTCTTAACGGGATCCATCACTACATCGAAGAGCCTGACCTCGCTGATCGCTGTCTCCCGATTAATCTTGAGGCCATCAACAGTACTGACCGTATACCAGAAAGTGAGCTGCTCAATCAGTTCCATAATGATCGACCTGTGATTCTTCGAGGCATCTACCAGCTCGCCTCTGATGTATTGAAGGCACTGCCCAGCGTCAACCCTACACATCCCGTGAGAATGGTGGAATTTTCTAGAACGTTGGCTGCTGTTGAAGCAGCCAAGGGAATTCCAGTGGGTACCTTGCAAGAAGAGTACGCACGCCGCCTCCAAGATATCAAGCGTGACGCGGTACTCTCTGACCCTGTCATGGAGGCTATGGTTGAGTTCGCCAACCGCCTTCCTTATGACAGTGAATTCTCACTTAGATCTGATGCCACAGAGTGGACTGGCACACCTACAGAGCTGTTAGTTGCGCTGGGCGACCTAAACGGTAAGCGCTATCGGTACAACAAGCAGTTCCCAGATAGCGCTATATCACTCTCCAAGCGTTTACGTGTACTAGAAAAGGACCTACTGAAAGAGGGCATTGAAGTCCTCTTCAAGCGAAGCAAAGTCCGCCTCATCACAATCCGCATTAATACTTAATCACCAACCATGGGCCGTTTCGACGGCCCCACCAACCAAGGAACATTAATAATGAAAAATATTAATTCAAATACTTCTTCTACTGGTCTTTCCAGCCAATTCATAATTCACCCCAACGGAAATGTGTTTCACCTTTCCGAAGCGCTAGATCTAATTAACACAGTCATGGAGGGGCTTCATGAATCATATGACAAGCTTGAAAAGAGAAACTCCTTCGCTCTGAAGGACACCTGCCCAAACTATTGGGAAACTCTTACTAAGGGTGAGCACACAGAAATAACCTCTTGATGTCCACCATTGATAAATGGGAGAGAGACACGGGTTCAGATATTTCTCCAATCACTCGCAGCCCCGGTAATCCGCACTGGGAAGCGCGAAGAAAAAAACTCTACGTATTCAAGCACGGCTACTTTATTTAATCGTTATCACGGAACGCAATGCTTTTACAGGTTCCGCTCTTATATATTAACCGCTCATCTAACTAAGCATACACATTAATACCAGAACTATAGACAGGAAATTGAAATTAAAAACATTTAACACGAGTTACAACCCCACCATCAATGAAGCTACAACCAACAACAACGAGGCAATTACAAATGAACACTAAATCTAACACACAACCTTCTATTGAAGAGCTGAACGAAACTCAGAAACTTATTATTGATACAGCCAGATCAACTGTTCCTGCACTTCAACATAATACCAAACATGAAATCTCCATCATATTATCACCCATTTGGGGAGCTTTGAATCCTGAGGAGCACAAGTGGTATGGAAGTGTATTTTCTCGCGTCGTTAAACGTGGGTTTATCCCGCTCAAGCGACGCGGTCGCGGAAGTGATAATCATGCACTCTACTGCCGATTTCAATAAATGATTCCCAGTATTGGAGCGCAATGCTTTCACAGGTTGCGCTCCCTCTCGCGGGCTATAACTAAATCTATCCATCATTGTTCATAAAATCAACAGGAGGCACCTATGCCAGTAGCAGAACTAACAAATAACTTCATCAAACACTCACTATCCTGCCCAGACGGTAAGGCTACCAGCTCATATGCGCTTCGGTGCAGTCAATGCACTTTGCTCCATTCAATGTAACCGGAAAACGTCGGCTTTACCAGTTGGTAACCATAGCTGACAACTGCTGAGCCAGGTACCTCAAGAATAGTTTAGGTATCCGGCTCTTTGTATGTATTTAAATCTTATATCAAGAGAGGGCATCAAGCATGAAAACAAAATCAACACTCACATCTATCGTTAAGCTAACAGGAGACCAAAAGTGCCTGTCGTAGAGCTCTCAAATCACTTCATCAAACACTCGCTATTCTGCCCAGATGGAAAACGCAGCATTGAGTGGTGCGACGATCCGAAAGCCGGAGGCGTGCCAGGGCTTTACTGCCGTGTGCAGCGCACATCCCAAGGACAGGGCACTTACTATCTTCGGTTCAAAGATCCTGATACCTGCAAAACCACCCACATCAAGATCCGGCGCACCACCGACGTATCACTCGCTCAGGCACGCAAAGAGGCGATCCGACTACGCTCCGAGATCGCCAAAGGTGAAAATCCTCAGCAGGAGAAACGGGGGAAAAAGAAGATCCCTCTACTGAAGGATTTTGTGAAAGACACCTATCTGCCCCATGTAAAGAATCGCCGCTCCTACTCTGAGTACGAGGGCTTGTTGTCCCAACAGTACCCCAGTAGCCACCCCTGCTGTGCTGGCGAAGAAGTCCATCCACTCACCGTAACGGTTCACAAACAGCTGGATCAACTCAATCATCCCTCCATAGAGCACAACTCCAACGATGATTAGCCACCATCGAACGGGGGATCGTAGTGCCACTGGGAAAGCTACAACGGCATAGGCCATCAGGTGGTGAGTTTTATCACTACCCGGCACTTCAGGCAGAGATGGTAACGGCCACAGGGATAATGCCGTAACCAGCAGAAGCAGAAATGCGGTCAGGCGCAGCCAATGGTTGCTGGAGATGTTCAGTACATTGCGAATGTCTAGAGCTTGAAATACCTGACTTGCGACTCCATGACCTTCGCCACACCCATGCGAGTTTTCTAATCAATGCGGGGCGTTCTCTGTTTGAGGTGCAGAACATCCTCGGTCACAGCACACCGCAAATGACTCAGAGGTATGACCATCTCTCGACCGAGACACTGCAAGAGGCCGCCAATAGCGCCTCGAAGGCGTTCGACAAGGCGATTGGACTGGGTGACTAAGGACTAGCTTACCCCCGGGCCGTTGTTGGCTGGGGGAGGCTAATTATGAGCTTACTCCTAGATTAAGGGCTCAATTTCTACCTCGCCCTTTATTCTTCTTTCTATTTTCTTTTCCTCTACGCTCTGATGCTTTACGTTCATCTTTGGCTTGTTTCTTAGCTTCTTTTTTTTCTTTGCGCTCTGCCTTACGTGCTTCACGCTCAACCTCTCTCTCATCCTTCATGGCTTCACGCTCTTTCTCT
>JABIFX010000050.1 GCA_018650445.1 Fidelibacterota bacterium | reverse complement strand
TGCAGCAATAATGCGGAAATTACTCTCAGCTTCCCCAAATTCCCCCTTACTCATCACACGGTAGAAGTTAGTGGTCAGAGGTGTGCCTGATTCATCGGAGGCGCTGGTATCGATGGTGACAGTGCTATTGAAAAAATTAAAGGTTCCCAACACGTCACTTTCACCCAGCTCAGCCTTGTATATACCCCACTCTATACCTGACATGGATGTCCAATGAGCCTGACTTGCGGAGTAAATGTCTGCCAATTCTTCTGCCTGTGTTGAGACCTGGTTAAAGACCATTGACACCGTCAATCCCATGACCAATGCAATCACGACGGCAATCAGAGAAAAGCCAAAACCAGATTGAGAATCAAATTTTTGTGGATTTGAGGAGCTTGAACACGCCTCCGATCTTGAAAAAGAATTAGCATTTGAGCTCAATTGATTCATAGCAAACTCACTGAGCCAAAGGCTTATTATAGATATTCAGGTTTTCTGGATAAACTATGGAGAGTAAAGAGACACCTTCAACGCCATCATCCATGGTCAATTTCAGCTTAATCAGGCGCACTAATTTCAGGTCTGTAGCACCAAGTGGTGTACTGGTAAGTTCAGCATTATCCCCATCGAAATACTGAAAACTTGTACTCCCATTGATGACAGGGGTTGCCAGGGTCATGGCAGATCCAATCCCGACCTCTTGGCGTGTGAAATTTGATGCAGTTACCACATATTCCCAAGTATTCGAATATTTATCATTAAATTTGAGTTGTTGATCATCCGCAATAACGATATTGGTGGAATCCGTTATCATCCCCACCTCACGTTGAAAGAGGTTTACAGCATGTAAGCCACGGGTGACCATTTTTTTTCGATCAGAAACTTCTTCCAGGATTTTAAAATTGGCAGCAATAATTGAAGCGAGAATACCACTGATAATTACCATTAGAGACATTGAAATAATGAGTTCTATGAGTGTAAATCCAGCCGAGTTATTTTTGCTGCGGGATCTGCGGTTTGAATTTGGAAATACTCTCATTAGATACCCGCCATAAGCGATGAGAATATCATGGGATGATCCATGGCATCGTGATCCATGGACACGATGATTCGTTTGAAATTGGTCCCGGGTCCAACACTATCAGTCCAGCTTGTTGTCAGATCAACACAGTGGACTCTGGTGGTTACTGTATATCCTGCAAATCCATCTCCACTAAAGTCCCAACTCGTGCCAGCATAATCGTCTATATCATCATAATCAGCAGATGTACTTTCACCGGCATCTGTTCCATAGGAAATACTCCATGGTGAGCTCAGATTTTCATCATATCGGTGCATACGAATGGTATTCATCACCGAATTTCCCAGGGAGACGGCTCGGAGGCCTACCTCAACCCTAGTGCTCATACTGATATAATTGCTCAGGGCAACTTGAATGGCCAGTATGGCTATGGCAATGATGCTAATGCCGATGATCATATCGATGATGGAGAAACCTGTTTGAAACTGCTTAAGGTGTCTCATGTGCCATCCCTGTTTCGGCAATCAATGTGAGGGTGCGTGAATTATTTAAAACGATGGTTCCTCCAGCTGAAGGAGTGCCCCACCAGTTGAATGAAACTTCTGAAACGCCCCCAAAATTGGCTGAGCTGATGCTGACACCCGTGTAAGCAGAATCCAGGTCCAGAACCAGTGAATTCCCTGTTTGCGGGTCAGGAATAAGTACACGTGATCCGGCGTCCGGTCCTGTATACAATCCGTATTGATTCTGAGCCGGATTCACGACCAACCAGGTCGTGTCATGTTGACTGATAGCCATACCACGCAAGAAGCTCAAGTCTTCCATCATACGTTCACTGACCGCCTTGGCCCGGACATCATCAATAATATCGTCAAGTTTTGGAATGGTTATCACTGTCAGCACACCTAGAATAGAAATGATCAAGATGAGCTCAACCATTGAATACCCACATTTTGATCTGAATTTTTGCACACTTCTAACCTTAGGGGCGGAAACTTAGTGAGACACCTGTATCAGGATCATCAATCCGGAATCCTGATGGTTCATCTTCGGTTTCAGGTAAGAGATAGTATAGAAACGGCTTCCCGTAGGGATTATAAGTGATAGTTGAACTTGAGTAGAGTTGATTGACTGTGCGCCCATCGTATAAGGTAGTAGCTTCAGCCCAATTGTGGGTCATTTTATGATCAGAGGGTTCATCTGGCCAAACCTCGATTTCACCGTCCATGAATGCACCAAGATAAAGGTTAACTATTCCCTGCTTTAATTGGGAGGCATTTGATTTACTCATGACCAATTTTGCTTCAGTTTGAGTTTCGATATAGGTCGGTGTTACAACTGCGGCAAGAATCCCAACAATAGAAATAGTGATAACAGCTTCTAGTAGTGTGAATCCCTTATTATTGATTTTATGCTTGGAATAGAATCGAGATATGTTGCTCATTGCTCAACCCCAATCTGCTTCTTCATTATCATAGCCGCCATTAAACCTGATGGACCAATTATTACATTCTAAATTGAGTCCAAAGCCTCTTAGAGCAAAGGTCTTGGGGCCAAGAATATTGACCCCAAGAATTCTTACAACTGTATTTTTACACAGTACCAGGTTTAATTGATTGTGTAACCACCTGTTGCAGGAAATGTAACCAGGTACGTTGTATTATCATGATCGTATATAATAGTATCTGCAGCAGCCGCAGAACCAGCTTTAAATGTCCAACCATCAGGTTTTTCATCCAATACAGAATCTGCCCATGTTGCCAGATTTTCCAGATCTGTTAGGTCTCTATCACCGTTTCTAACAAGTCTGTTGGCAGCGAGTAGATTCATACCAGAGCGTACGTTTCCAATTACTGCGGCCTTGTTCTTGACATGAGCCTGATCAGTCATACTGAAAAACTTTGGTACGGCTACGGCAGCCAGAATTCCAAGGATTACAATTACCATAATCAGTTCGATTAGTGTAAAACCTTTGTTGTTGTTTGTTTTCATTTCATATCCTCCTGATACGTTTTTGTATTCCATTTGCATTTAAAGTGTGTATTCCGCTAGGACAAGGGGTTGATTCTTATCGCGAATTTTGAACATAGGTACTTTTGTAATTAATAGTTCTGGTGGATTCCCCGACCAACTGGCTTCTCCTGTAGAGTCATCATCTACATAAAATTCCCAGCCTGAACCAAAGGGGGACTTTGGTACACCGTCTTTAAAAAGGTCAGTTGTAACCACAGAGACAACACCAGATCCTCGGTCGTATTTAATAAGAACTGTTTCATCGAGCAATTGAGTCCAAACGGCACCGGTGCTATTGAGTTCAGCGAGAGCACTAGTTCCAATTCCATAGTGAGCAACTGATGTATATTTATTGACAATGGCAGATCCAATAGTGTTCATTGTTTCCAGGGCTTTGTTGGCTTTACCATTTTGCTGGGCATCCAGGTAGGCCGGGACAGCGAATGCAGCCAGTGTGCCAATGATGGCTACGGTCACAACCAGCTCCATTAATGTAAAACCTTTAGTATTCCTGTTCATTTCGTTTCTCCTGATATGTATTTCGTCAAACATACCCACCATTAACGCAAAGGCTGCGCCAAAGCATAAGTACTTGTTTTTTATGATATAACTATTTCACGCAGAAATTTATTTGTAGCGTTACGCTACAAAGGGTGTAGCTGATTGCTACACTTAGGCTACCAAAAAGAACTCTATCCAGATGTAAATTACCAGTGCAAAAAGAACCATGACCACAAAATATAGCCAGGTTGGATAATTCCGCTGGAAGAACTGGTAGCGAAATCCTTTTTTTGTCTGTGAGGTTTTCATATCAAGATCCTCCTACTTAACAGCGCCATACATATTCCACATTGGTAGAAAAATACCCAAGGCCATAAACAGTAACGCACCCCCCATAAAAACCGTCATCAATGGTTCGATGGCGCCGCTAAGACCTTCAATTTTGACATCTACTTCCGTATCGTATTGAGAGGCAACATTGGCCATCATATCATCCATGGCACCTGACTTCTCACCGACTGCAATCATTTTGACAGTCATTTTAGGGAAATATTTACTTTTCCCCAGCGCCGCCGCCAAGCTAACGCCCTTTTCTACCTCTTTGCGAGCGTTGGCGATCTCTTTTCCAATGACGACATTCCCCACGGTTTTTTCTACTGTCTCCAGAGCTTTGATAATCTGAATTCCACCGCGACTCAAAGTTTCA
>JABIFX010000082.1 GCA_018650445.1 Fidelibacterota bacterium | reverse complement strand
TCATGGTCTTTAAGATGCATGCTTGTGGGAGTTGTTGCGTACTTGTGGGAGTTGTTGCGTAGCTATGATTGCTACTCTCTCACAATGCTTATCTTTTGTCCACTATTTCGTTAAATTGATTACCCTAATGAACTGGGGTCTGAACGGTTACGTCTCAACAGCACGGCTGCTGCGTGGAATTACACCTTGAAATCACTGGCTGACCATGCTAGTAAAGTGTTCTTCTATATTTCAGCGAAACAATCAAACTACTTACGAGTTCTGAATAATGATCTTCGGCATGAAAAGACTTCATAAAATTACACTTGTTGTGATTCTCTCCTTTTCATTGGTTGGGTGTGGCGGTGCTATCGCTAAAGTTTCTGTTGATTTACTACAGCCTCTTTTTAAAAGTATTGGTGAAGTTATAGAGGGAGCGGGAAGGAATATAGATGAAGCACTTGCTTCATTTAAAGAGCTGCTGAGCATGGGCGGTAGACAGTTATCCGATCAGGAGCAGGAGCTACTGGCTCAGCTGATGCCCCGCATTGCCGCCAGAAGTGCTAATAGCCTACATAAAAAAAGGATGAAGCCTTTTGTTCTATATCCGTATATGGCTTCATACAAAAATTCTAAAGAAAGTGAAATAGTTTCTAAGTTAAAGCATATTATTGAGGTGGATCAGAGTTGCCAGTGGAAAGAAAGAGCGATTGCTGACACTTATATATTATCGAATGAGAAGCTGAGTTTGATCAGAATAGATACTCAATTTACTGAGGTTGTTCCAGGTGTTCATGATCTATATGAAGAGGAGCTACAAGTCTTCAACGAGAAGGAAGAGGGGGGTTTTGATCTGATTGCGAATAAGCAGGAATATGAAACGTATTCGATGCATAAGCTGGAGAAAGGGGTTATCTTTGATGTTATTGAACCTAAGCCAGAAAGATCAATAATTGATGAACAGGCACTTGATGTAGCTACGAACTTTGAGGCCATGAAATTACTCCTCGATGCAATCAAGAAAGGGAAAGAGACATATAGCTATAACTATGCAGCTTTCGATGATGGTAACCCAGTTTTCTACAGGAATGATGTCAAAATCGAGCCTGTTTTCTATCAAAATCGCTTGGATATGGTCTTTAATGTAGAGGAGAAGGAGTATTTGGTCGGAGACACTCAACAAGTCCTAGCGACGAAAGCAAACTCTCTAATTAACTCAAATGGTATCGTTCTTAAGGTTTTAATTGAAATGCCGAACGCAATAACGCTTGAGTATGTCCTTCAAGATGTAACACGTTACAGCATCCCTTCAAAGTGTCGGAAAAACATTGATAACGATCCTTTTGACGATGTGGAATGGATACAAAAAGGGGGTTCAGGAAAGGGTGAGGGTAAGGTGACACCGTTCAACGAATTAGACTGGATTAAAAAATGAAGGCTATTTGCAAAACGTGGTTGGAAATCGATTTTTTCAATCTAATTCGCCGTCATCAGCAAGATCAACCAAGGTTGGAATATGGGGGCCGTACTCGACAGTTTCAGAAACCTTGGTGGTTGGATTTACCAAGATCCCAGAGCCAACAGTTCGTGCATATTTAGCATAGAGCGTCTTGGCTCGGATAATTTCATAGCTATACCCTCTACCCAGCCTGTTCGCCATCTTAATCACTCCATTGAGAGACTCTGTGTAGGCGTTAGTGATCTGACTCGGAGAGTCCCAATAAGCAAAAATATCGTCATAATGGTTGTGGACAGTTTTAGCCAGCTTACGAAACTCAGGGAAATCCTTTTTAGGTAACGAGGCTTCCCATTGAGCAAAAAGCTGGATTGCTTCATCTTTATCTTTATCTTTATCTTCAGCATCATATATCTGATAGAAAGCTTCCTTGATATCGTAGGCTTCAGCTAGAGATGGAAGTTGGCTTCTAATCACTGTAAGCGCTTCCTGCTCTGCTGGAGAGAGTGAGGATGGTCTTTTCAGCGTTAACCATCGAATAGACTTCTTTACCCGAACTCGCTCTTCTTTATCCAACTCTGCCTGATACCGTTTTCTCTCTGACTCCAGTGCTTCCGAAGCCATTTTGACAACATGAAACTTATCGATCACCAGCTTGGCATTGGGTAGATAAGGGCCAAAGGAACACTTAAATGGTCTCCACATATCGGTACAGACCCACTCAACACGCTCTCTGTCACGAAGATTTTTGAAAAAAGGCTTCAGGTGATCTTGCGTGCGATGCTCCAACATCTCAAAGATATTGTTGGTTGCAAGATTGGTAATCACACACCGGTACCCGCCAGCCAGATTCACCTCATCAATCCCCATGATGACTGGTGTCTCGTAATGAACGGTATCTTCTAGCTCGCCGATCAGATCAAAAGCGATGTTCTTGATTGAATTCACTGCCAGACCAGTTTGTTCCGCGAGCGCGTGGAATGTCATGCCAAGACATCGACCTCGAATGGCCTCAACAAGACGTGCGGTGGCTCTCCTACGTTCATCCAAAAACGTGAGTTCAGGCGTTGCCATTTTTCCGCAACTGCCGCAGCGGTAACGAGGGCGTGTGATCTTCAGTCGAACCGGTTGCATCTGCATTGGCGTATCAGCAAATGTTCCCGTTCTTCGACCATGTCGATGCATCTGTACCTGACACTCTTCGCATTTTGGAATCTCTGCTCCATCTACTTCAGCGATGATGGTTATGCCTTTGCTATCTGTGCTGAGGTCAACCGGTTTGATCCCAGGGAGATTTAGTAAGTCAAACAATTTACTTTTCTTATGCTGTCAGTGATATCTAACTTGATTAGATTTTATTTATTAGCCGTTGCTTTGCTTTCTTGTACTCATCCTCATCCAGCAGGCCATCCTCAAATAATTTTTTCAACTCTTCGAGAGTTGTTTTTATTCCGTGTTTGGTTTTTTCATTCTTTTTAGTTTTAGCTTCAGAAATAATTTCTTGATGAAACTCAGGGCATACCTCCTGAATTTTTAGCATCAAATTAATAAGATGAAGAGCCGGCCCTTGAGGTTTCCTTTTTCCTTTTTCCCAAGCATTATAGGTGTGATAGTTGACCCCAAGATAAACAGACATTTCTGATACAGACAAACCTAGTTCTTCTCTCCAGTAGCTATAATCAAGATCTTCTGAATTCAGTTTTAACATAGAGTGCTCCTTTGTGTTAATTGATGTCATCAAGATCAATCATGCGACCGTTCCGGATCAGCTGATAAATCATGTCAGTCAACCCCGACATCGCCTGCCTGTCCGATTTAAGTACCTGGGTGGCAAGCTTCTGATGAGAAGAGAGTGCTCTCACTACACCCTGCTGTACCGCACCAGGTAGATTGCCTTTGAGTGCTTGCTCCCTAGTGTTGTTTTCGACCTGCGCCATCACGACATCGTTTTCGCGTGCAATCGAGACAATATGATTCACAAAGGTAGCTTGGTCTCGTAGTGGTGTTGCCTCTCCAAACAGGTGATTGAGCTTTTCGATGATCTCTTTGAGGTAGTGAGGGTTGTCTCCGCCTTTAACTTCACCGCCAGGGCCGCTGGGTTTGAGAACCGGAGCATCTTCCTCGTCCTCACCTTCAGGTTCATCATGCTTTTTAATTTCAAAACCGGTCAAGACCAGTCCTTTCAGGTCTACGGTTTCAGGGGTTTCACCATTAAGCCTCTTTTGCAGCAGCTTGGCAAAGGCTGAGAAGTTCTCCAGCTCTGGATCACCGAAGTCAATCAGCTGTGCAACATACCCATAGGTGCGACAAAATCTCCCTAACCCTTTCTTGAAGCCCATTAAGGTGTTGATCTCATCTGCATGCTCTTTACGGTGATGGTCTGCTGACTTCATCCCCGCCTCATCACCGTTGGCATGAGCCTTTTCATAAGCCGCTTCCCAGGTTGCCACGGCATCTCTGAGCATTTTGAGGCGCTGATTAAAGAGTCGGGTTGGGCGCTCTGTTGCGGCATAGAGTGCCTTGTGTTGCGGTTCTTGTGCCTGCGTAACGGCACGTATGGATTTGAATCGGGCCTCTTTGAATCGTTCCAGATCTTCAGCTTCAATCAGCCCCTGATCCTCGATCTTCTCCTTGATCTCATACACTACATTCAGATCTTGTACGTCTTCGATCTGAGCCCCTTCATCATACATCACGTATGCTCGACGAATATTCTCAGGATCATTTACAAAGTCGATGATGAAAACACCATCTTTTCCAGGCGCAGTACGATTCAGGCGTGAGAAGGTCTGTACTATCTCCACATCATTGGCGATCTTCTTGTCCACGTACATGGCAACCAGTTTGGGCTGATCAAAACCAGTCTGGAATTTGTTTGCCACCAGCATCACTCGGTACTCAGGCCGATCAAAGGCAATTCTCAGATCGGAACTGCCTGCATCAGGATTCATATTGGTCTCAGTAAACTCCTCACCCTCATCCACCAGAAATGGCTCACCTTCATTCGGCTTGTCATCACCGTGGATCACCTGTTTTCCGGTTACCTTGCCAGAAAAGGCAATCAGGGAGTGAATGTAACTGTACTCAGGATGCTTCTCGATATAGTGATCAAACCCTTTCTTGTAACGTACAGCAGCAGCGCGTGAACTGGTCACTACCATCGCCTTTGCTTTGCCATCTAACAGATGGGCCACATTACGGTTAAAGTGCTCAACAATGAATTCTACCTTCTGGGTTACATTCGTAGGATGCAGGGACATCCACTGAGCCAGCGCCCGTTTCGCTGCACGTCCACTGACCCGCTTATCATCCTCAAGTTGCTTCGAGAGATTGAAGGCGGTCTTATACGGGGTATACCCCTTCAATACATCAAGAATGAACTCCTCCTCAATCGCCTGCCGCATGGAGTAGCGGTGAAATGGTTGTGGCAGATTATCCTTGGAGGCGGGTTGAGTAGGGTCTACAGGTCGACCAAACACCATCAGAGTTGCATGTTTGGGGGTTCCGGTGAAAGCGAAGTAACTGATGTTCTCAGGGCGTGCGCGTGATTTTTGCAGAGATTCCAGAAGCTCCTCAACGGTCATGGAGGCCATCTTTCCTTTTCCACTCATCGCAAGGGCCGTCTGCAGCTTGGCGGCAGTCGATCCTGTCTGAGAGTTATGAGCCTCATCAATCACAACAGCGAAGTTGCTGTCACGCAGCTTCTTCTCGGTAACAATCGCCTCCATCGCGTAGGGGAAGGTCTGGATTGTCACCACGATAATTGGTGTACCTGATAGCAGTGCCTCTGCGAGTTGCTTGCTTTTTGACTTGGATGACTTCTGGCGATCAATTGCCGCAATCACTCCAAATTGATGGTCAATCTGTTTGACGGCATCCTGTAGCTGTCCATCCAGTACATTACGATCGGTAACGATGATCACGCTATTGAAGATGGCATCCCCGTTATCACGGCGCAGTTTGATCAGGTCATGAGCTGTCCAGGAGATCGTACTGGTCTTTCCTGAGCCTGCACTATGGTCACAGAGGTACTGCATCCCTGGGCCGTTCTGTTTCGCATCCTCGATCATCTTGTTGACCGCATCCCACTGATGGAAACGGGGGAAGATCAAGGTCTCTTTAGTTGACCAGTCTCCTTTGAGGCTAACGACATCCTTCTTCTCGATATAGACAAAGCTATGGAAGATCCGCAACCAGGCATCCCGTTGACAGACTTGCTCCCAGAAATAGGCGACTGGATACTCCCCGTCCTCGCGGGCTGGATTCCCTGCATGACCTTCATTGCCTTGATTGAACGGAAGAAAGAAGGTGTTCTCACCATCCAGTTTGGTGGTCATCTGAATCTCGGAATCCGACATCGCAAAGTGAACCACTGCACCTCGCTTGAAAGTGAGTAGTGGCTCCTGACGTTTGCTTACCTTGTCGTAAGGTGGGCGGTCATTACGATACTGCTCCATTGCCGCTTCTGCCGACTGGGTAAAGTCTGTTTTCAGTTCAACGGTAGCAACAGGAAGTCCATTGATAAAGAAACCCAAATCAATCGCCAGTTCACGACTGGGATGGTACTTGAGTTGGGGTACTACACGCAGACGGTTAGCGGCATAGCGCTTCAGCACCTCCTTATTGCGCCGATCCTCTGGTGCAGCCTCTGAGAGGTCAATGTGCCCACTGCCCGCGATATCGAACCCTCTACGCAACACTTGAGGGGTTCCATTCTTGCCAAGAGCCTTGTCGAGGCGATCCATCAATACCTCTGCAGTACGATCACCGTTGAGGCGGGATAGTTTTTCCAACTTCTCCGGTTGAGTCTCCTCAATCCAGCCTAGTAGATCATCTGGATAGAGAGCACGTTCTGTATCGTATTGGGCAGTATCGCCAACCAGCCAACCCTGCTCCTCCAACTTGGTTACGATGTAGGCTTCGAAGTGTTTTTCTTGGTGGGCATCACTCATGGTTGTAACTCTGTTTTCTCAGCTAAAAATGGTAATAATCGATCAATCTCCAGCATACACCTTGATGCAGACTGACGAATCCCCTGTAATTCATCTGCATTACGCTCTTCCCCAAGATGGATACTGTGCAAGACATCTAGTTCAGTTAGGTAATTTGATATCCGGTGTTCTGAGCCAATTTTCTCAAGCATCTTTTCGATAATCTTTCTACATTCCTGATGAGAATCAGGTGTTCCATTCAAAATACCTAAAACGAGTTCTGGCTGTGTAAGCTTCAAAATAATGATGTATGAGTGAACCTACCCCCAATCGTTGGACAGAAAACGGGGGGAAATAAGACAATTTCCTGTGTTGTTTTTATGTGATTTCT
>JABIFX010000168.1 GCA_018650445.1 Fidelibacterota bacterium | reverse complement strand
TGTTTCTTTTGATCGCTTTTACTCGTCTCTCTACTTCTGACTTTGGGCTCATTATTGGCTCCTTTTTCGGGTTGTTAGCCGCCCAAAGTATCTCTTATTTATTTAGATCAAATGAACCGAATTGGTCTGACTCCACACATACTCTTGTGTGCTTGTGACAGTTCAGAATTATTATCCCATACGCAAAGTCTATCTATAGTTGTAACTATAGTATTTACAATATAATAGTAATTGGTCAAGATTCCACTAATGAGGAATTTCATGAAAATATTTCACTTAGCTCATTTTCGGACACTTGTGTTAACACAAAAAACCTATAATTATTAATTGACGAATTTAGTATAACCCTTAATCACGTTCGCTCTTCTTGGGGCTCATGCTCAAGTATGTCGCTTCTCATCGACCCATTCACGATTCTTGGTCCTAATTACAAATTTTTCTAATCATTTTTGGATTGGAACAATACGGACATCCATTGCCACGAGATCTACTATCAATGCGAGCGAGCCATTCGTGTCCATCGTTACATATCCACCAAACTTTGCGATGTGAGCCATATCCCACCATATTTGGTTTCAACTCACCATTTTTTATTGGGTGCCATTCTGATACAAGATTAGGGTGTTTGGTTGATAGAAGATTGTCAAACGGAATCTTTACAGTGCGCGGCTTTAACTTGTAACACTCGGGGCAACTTGTATTGGACTTGCCTGTGCGATGATCTATTGTCGTCTCCCATTCATGCCCTTTTTCACATTGCCACCAAACTTTAAATCCAGCGTGTGGAAAAACATCAGAAGGTTTTAAAAAATCATTTCTCGTAGGATGCCATTGAGAAGCTACATCTGGGTATTTCTCTTTTAAGCTTTCTCCCGGAATAGGCTTCGGAAACCAATCGACCAAGAACTGTGTGTACTTTTTGTTACGAAGTTTCTTCTCGGCTAGGTAGTCTGAAATTGAATCTTGCTCTAGTGCATCACTAGGGAGGATGGATTGTATCTTTGCTGCTAAAAGGAGCATCATATCAAGCTCTTCAGATTTCGGAATAATCTCAATATCATTATTGCTTGTCAGATTAAGGCCTTTTTCCCTAATTCGGATTACATCTACTCCTTTCGATTTTAGGAAGTTGTTTTTAGCCTCATCTTGGGATTGTCTTGTCTTATGCCAATGTCTCCCATCATATTCTATCCCAAGTGAATATGATGGCACAAAAACATCCAGCTCTTTACCATACACTTTTGCATGATACTTTGTATCTGGAAATATTGTTAATAGTTCAGAGTAGATTCTCATCTCCTGCTTTGAGCCACCTAGCCCTCCACAATAAGGGCACCCAGCCTTTTGGCGATTGTTTACTGTAGCCTTCCACTCATGTTTCGGGTTGATTTTGCATTTCCACCATACGGACTTGTTTGAATAAGGCTGAACATCAGCTGGTGTCAGTTTGCCATTCTTAGTAGTATGCCACTCAGAAGCCAAATTTGGATAGACCGCCCCGAGGCTATTAGATTCAACTAACATATTATTACTGCATACTGGGCAACCTTCGCCACTAGTCCTATGGTAAACTGATGTTTCCCAGATGTGATCAGACCCCTTATCGCATTTCCACCATACTTTCTTGTGACTACCTGCTGTAACTTCATGAGGCGTCGTAGAAATATTCTTAGGCCAACACCACTCCTGAACCAGGTCGGGATGGGTTGTGGCAAGACAATTCGATGGTACCACTTTTCTACCCGAACAAACTGGACAACCTGTTCCCTTTACTCTGCTATATATGGGGGCTTCCCATTCGTGATCATCACCAAAAGGACATTCCCACCAGATTTTTTTATGTGAACCTTCGGAGTAGGAAGCTGGATTAAAGTCAGGGTTTTTGCTGGGATGGATTTCCAGGGCTAAATCAGGATGCGATTTTGTGAATGATGGAAGAACAGCCATTTTTTAACTTACTTTTTCCAAAAGTGATATGCTGTCTCCCACGGCTCCTGCACAACTCCATTATGTCTAACTTCTTTTGAAGTATCTATGTATATCTCTTCAAGTAATAAAATCCTTGGTTTTTTTCCTCTATTACATTGGCAGTATTCTATCCACTCTCCATCAATCAAGACTTCGCTAGTCCAACTACCTTTCAAATAATCTGATATTGGGTGTTCATCCATGTTGATTTAAAATCCTACTCTTTTTGATCACCCCTGACATTACTTCAAATAGAGCATTTTGATAGTCTTTGAATATGATCCTGCCTGTAGTCTTGCTAGATATATACCCGTTGAAACAAGCTCACCATTTTGATTAAGTCCATTCCATGTTCGTTCATGCCATCCAGCTTTTTGTGATTCTGAAGAAAAGCTCGATACCATTTTTCCAGTTATGTCATATATGGATAGTGAGACTTCAGAATCTGCAGGTAATCCATATCTTAGGGTGGTGATTGGGTTGAATGGATTAGGATAGTTTTGCTGTAAGACATACTCCGTTGGGAGTTCCAAGTCTTCTGCTGTTGATACATATCCAACAGTGAACTTGAAAGTCTCTGAAAAAGTAGATAGTGTATCTCTATCAGTTGCAATTACTCTCCACCAATACTCTGTATCATTTAGCAAATCTTCAACCATTTCATACCCAACAGTGGCTGCTGTGGGTGTCTGGAATGCAATATCTGTAAAAGAAGAATCTGTTGCTATGTGGAGCATGTATGTAGCATAGTCAAAGGGGTCTGGGTCCTCTGCCATCTCCCAGAAGAATGAAGGTCTAGGTGATAATCCCGAAGCATTATTTTCAGGGCTTAGTAGAGCGAATCCAACAGGCCATTCATCGAAAAGATCAATCCAAAAGGTTGTCTCTTCAGAATGGGAAATCCCGTTAGTCTGGTCCATGGCAATAACTTCCCAAAAGTATTGGCTATTGTCTTCAAGCTCGTAGGGAACTTCTAGAGCATTCGTATCTGTAAGAACGGAATCGTATTCAACACCATCACCCCACCAGTGGACCTCGTATTGTACAGTGTCGGTTGGATCAGGGTCAATAGCTGGGGTCCAGTACAACTCAGGAGTGAGTGTTAAAATCAATACTGAATCGGGCGAAATTAGATTAACTACCGACGGATTCTCATTCATTTGGTTAGTTGTGAACCTAAAATATCCACCTGCATTCTCAGTCTCAAATCCAAGCATATCAGTTGCAATAACTTTCCAGAAATATTCTGTGTTATCAACTAGTGATTCTGTGATCTGCATACTTGTATTGGTAGCAACATCAAATGTGATGATACCTGGCTCAGGTGTATCTAATATCAATGCGTATGAAACTGTATCAATTGGATCTGGATCAACAGAAACTGTCCATGTGAAAACTGGCTGTAGTGAAGTTGTCTCTCCGTTTGGCTCTGGAAACGTAAGATTGAATATTCCAGGAGGATTATTTTCAGTATTCACGAGGAAAGATGCAGCATTTGCCAATTCACTCATTTCATAACCATCATAAGATCTTGCATACCACCAGTACTGATTATTATCTGAGAGTGATACACTTAACTGCCAAGTTGTATCTGAAATCCACAGAGAAGAGTCTATAAAGACCTCACGCGAATTGTCATCAAATACAAAATACTGATATTGAACTAGATCCATCTCAGCATCTGAGCTGTTGTTAATGAATAGCTGAATTGGCTCATCAACAATCATGTTTTCTATGGGACTAGCTAGCACCGGAATTGCTGGGATTGAGTTCATCCTAAAAGTAAGAATACTCCAATCACTCCAGAAGTTCTCACTACCAACTCTAAGCCTTAAATGATATGTGGTTCCATCTATCAATGGATTCCCAAGATATTGGAATGCAGCCACTACGTCATTGATAGATCCTGAATCCCACATATCCAAAACGCTAAAGTCACTATGTGTGGATACTTGGACGTGGTAATGCGTTTGACTCTCGCCCATACTATCGAAATAATCATATGTGATAGGGGGTATGTGGTTGGTTATGTGGTCCAAGTCTTCATCTCCAGATATATCAAGATTTTGTGCCTCCATGACACGTGTCACCCCAATTACCTCGTTTGAGTACCAGCTGTCATTCTCATCTGTGTCATAAACAGTGATGGTAAGAAAGTACTGAGTTCCAAGATTGAGACCAGAAAGTGAGAAAGAAGTATCCGTCCCAACATCTATGCTATTGGCATATGGATAACCACCTTCATCAGAATCATAATGCACTCTAAAGCCAGAAAAATCACCTATTGGGCTTGAATCCCATTTAAGAGTTATAAAGTCATTACCAGTTTCAGTAACCATAAGGTTCTTGGTTGGGATTGGAGGGGCAACATTACTAGGTTCTACTAGCCAGGGTGTTACTTGAATATATACGTTTGCAGTATCCCCAAGACCTCCAGAGTTCTCAATCATATGATAGGGACCGGATGAATGTCCCCACCAATTGTTTGTCGCTGGGTGAATATTTCCACCACTATACAGACTGTAACCATGATTGTCAAAGTTTGTATTTGAAATAGTATTGGGAGCATCTGACTGTTGATAAATTCCATGGTAACCTGTCCCAGAATGGTTATTATAAATCGTAGTATTGTCCGTAGATAAAGAAGTTCCGAATAGCTTAATCGCACCCCCATCATATAATGCTTCGTTGTTCACAAGTGACACGTAATTTAGCGATACTCCGCATGTGACTAAATGCAGCCCCCCTCCGTTATCATTTGAAATATTATTGGCAATAACACAAGAATCTAGACCTATGGTAGCATATTCACTGAAAATACCACTGCCAAAATTATGGTTTATCAAAACATTTGTACATGTCAAAGAGTTACCATTTAATGAGATCCCACCTCCGCTATTTGAGAAATTCTTGGAAAATTCAGAATTTGTAATTCTTGCTGAACCCTGATAGATGGAGATTCCTCCACCACTCTGAGTAGCAGTATTATCGATAATAATTGAACCTTCTATGTGAACTGGACCACCATAGTAGATGTACATCCCACCACCCCGATTTTGGGCATTATTATTGGCAATAGTAAGATTCCTCAAGGTCGGATTAGCATTATCGATGTAAATACCACCACCACTAGAATTGGCACCATTTGCAATAGTAAATCCGTCAACCACAGATAGAGTATCGAGGGTAGCTGAGAGCCCAAAAAAATAAAGTACGCTACCTGCACCACTCCCATCAATAGAGGTGTTGCTTGGATCTCCCGCACTTATAAGCTTGATCCCGTTGATCTGAGGCCAGACAATGTTTTCATAATATGTCCCTGGTTGAACAAGAACAGTATCAGTCGAATCAGCTGCATTTAAACCAGCTTGAATTGTGGCAAAAGGAGTTAATGATGATCCATCATTTGAATCTGAACCGTTTATGGTAACATGCCAAATAGGTCCCTCATAAGCAGGTACATGATAATAGTAGACCCCCATATCCGCAACTGTCCCATCTGGATCAAAGGGTGAACTTGGGTCCCCAGCATCAATGCAGGGTGAAATACCTGTGAGGGAGAGATCCCCACCGGAACTATCGGTAAACAAGGGATTGTCATCAATCACACTTGTAAAGGATGAACCTGAAACATCACCTGTTACTCCACTCTCTCCTCCTTGAAGCGCTGAAAATGAAATATTCATATCGGTAAATGATTCGACATGCACAGAACTCACCCAAAGTATTGAATTGCTATAATTTGCAACAGTGCTATACTCCTGAAGCCCCTGTAGATATATTCCAGCACCATAAACTGTACAATTTGCAAGTGATACTATTGAACCGGGTTCACCAAAATAATTACCGCTATCATAATTGGAGCTGTTACTGCTGATTTCAGTCCTATTTGCTATCAAAACCCCATGCAGACTAATCCGTATTCCCCCTCCTTGATTAGTAGCATAATTATTTGTAATCAAGGTACTATCTAGATTGACCGTGGAGTTTTGTCCTACATAAATACCTCCACCGCCCATGTCTGCTTGATTATCTATTATCGTTATGCGTAAAAGCTGTGGGTTACACCAGTTATCCGCGAAAAATCCTCCTCCAGACCCACTCGACACATGATTCCCTTCGATGTGAACATCCACCAGGGTTGGATTTGAATAATTAGTACAATGGATACCACCACCGTTATTGTTTGAAATTGTAGAATTAGTAATGAATGGATGTGATTCATATCCAATCCATATTCCTGATTCATCATTATTAGTTACAACCACATCATTAATTCGGGGGCTTGAAGCCCAACACCAGATTCCCCTCACCGAATGTGAAATTGTACAACTGAGAATATTAGGGCTTGAGTATTCACAGAAGATTCCTTGTGTTGAACCATTTAAGATGGTAAATCCTAAAAGAACTGCAGTACTGTCTTCGTTGCTAGAAAACTCAACTACATGGGGAGATTCTCCCCCATCAATTACTGTTTGTTGAATATAGTTTGTATCACCTGTGGTTAGCATTAACGACCCGACGACAATATTATTACCATTATAATTGATATTCTCTTGGTAAGTACCTGGTTGAACTAGGACTGTATCACCATTAACCGATGCATCAATTCCTGCCTGAATTGTTGGTTGATCTATAGGAACGTTTATAGTATTTGCGGTCAATGAAATTGCTGAAACTAGGATACAAGCAAATATACGATTCATGAGATTTTCTCCCGAATAAATTTCGTAAAAGTATGGATAACATATTTTAACCAGCAATTGTGATTTAGCAACTTCATGACAATAAATATCATTAATGATAATAAGGACTTAGACCTTATAGTTCAATATGAGTTATAAGAAGGGGGAGCCTCTCCGCGGAAGAGAGAATCGGTATCCCGTATGTATCCCACGAATTGGGTCAACAATGACCACTTATGACAAGCTATGATCGCATCAGGGCAAATTGTTTTATAAATGAAAAATCCCTGTGATTCAATCAGATGTTGAGACACAAGGACTAGAGGGTTGTGACCGCGGTAGGAATCGAACCTACGACCAATTGATTAAAAGTCAACTGCTCTACCAACTGAGCTACGCGGCCATTTAAAAAAAACTAAATCTGCTTTACAACTGCGTGTCACACCTAACCCAGGATATGTTGATGGGCAAGGCGTAAGCTCCGCACCAAAGTCTTCGACTTTAGTTAGGGCTACGCGGCCATGAAGCATGGGTGTCATTCTAGTTGAGACCCTTTAAAAAGCGAGGCAATATAGTTTTGTCCCCACCTCAGGCAAAACAATTTCCAAGTCAATTCAAGGTTTTTAAAACCTACTCATTTTGAATTGGTTGTTATTTTTTATTCCCTATCTTGAAAGCATGAAAAAATTAAATAGTCCCTGGAGAATTATTTCTACAGCGGTATACGGAGCCCCCAATGAGGGCAAGATTTATGGTATGTTGGAAGTTGATGTAACCAACGCCTGGGAGATGATCGTAGCAAGTCGTGAAGAGGGCAAGCGCATCACCATGACCCACATGGTGGCAGCTGCAACAGGTCGTGCCATCGGTTGGGATATTCCCGAAATGAATGCCTTTGTAAAAAGGGGAACCCTTGTACAAAGGGAAGAGGTTATTGTGACGGTGGCCGTCAACATGCACGGTGGCAAAGAAATGACCAGCGTCAAGTTGTATGATGCTCACAAAAAGACTGTCTTTGAAATTGCTGATGAAATCCGCGATCGGGTATCTAAAGCCCGGAGTGGAGCCAATAATGACACCATGGACAACAAGTCCTTTTTGGCCAAAATTCCCTGGCCCTTCCGTCGTATGGCCTTTCTATTGTTCCGTTTTATTACCAATACACTGGGATTCCAGATCAAATCCATGGGGTTGGGTCACAATGCCTTTGGATCCATTCTCCTCTCCAATATTGGTTCTCATGGTTTGTCTACTGGATTGGCTGCGCTATTTCCTGGATCGAAATTACCTGCAGTATTGGTGATGGGTAAGGAAGAGGATAAGCCAGTTGTCAGAGATGGTAAAATTGTGATTCGGAAGATTCTACCGCTTACGGGTACTTTTGATCATCGCATTATGGATGGTTATCATGGAGGCATGCTGGCACATCACATAAAACGCTATCTTGAGGATGCAAATCTTCTCGCCGAAGCACCAGTTGAATTGAAAGAGGAAATTTTAAAAGGTTAATCCAATCTGGAGAACCAGATTTAAGATTTTGGCTGAACCACAACAGTACGATATTCAATAAGAACACAGCTGAGGAATAATCCGATATTCTGAAGGATTTTCAATAACCCCACATTGGATTCTTCGCTATCCACGCTAAAACACCCACAATAAAAATCAAGACCCCGGACCATAGCTGAAGTAATTGCCAGGATAAAAATAAGCAGCATGCTACCGATAATGACATAGGCCGCCCGCTGGTATCGATTTATAACCAGAGCAATCCCGCATATTAACTCAAGCCAGGGAAGGATAATTGCTGAGATATGCAAGAGAGGTAAGGGTAACAACCGATAATTGGAAATTGATTTTGCAAATAAACCAGGATTCAAAATTTTATCGAGACTGGCATAGATAAAAAGCAGGCCTAAACCGATCTGAATGATACGTACTAACCATTCACCGGATTTGCTCCCGAGGAAGACTTCAAAACTTGAGCGCATCAGGGACCACTCTCAATGGGATACCCAGCATCCCGCCATTCCTGCCAACCTCCGAAAAAGAAATTCACATTTGAAAATCCCATCATCTTTAAATCTGCAGCGAGATCGATGGAAGCGTTACAATCCTCTCCATCACAATAGGTAATGATGTGTCTACTCAGGTTTAGATTCTCTAAATAGGGGAGAGAATCCATAAATGCATGGACAGGTAAGTTGATGGCTTGATTTATATGACCTGAGCTGAAATCCTCAGGGCTGCGCGCATCAAAAAACAGGGCTGCATTATTTTCATAGGCAGCGTGGGCATTTTCCAGAGAAATATTGGAGGCTGCATCACCATTGCCGTTGGGATTTATGGAGACGGCAGGTACCGCTACCGCTGTAGAATCATCACCCACCATAGTGATCTCAGTTTTTAAGCCAATACCATTTGGGAGTACAGCCTGTGCAGTAATACCCAACAAGGTTGATAGGATAATCAAAGTGAGAATATCTTTGATGAGCTTATTCATCTGATTCATAACGAGTGATAATAAATGACGCTGTATTTGAATCCTACAACAAACTAAAAAGATTCATCATGATCCTGGAAAAGAATAGATATGAGTAGCGTATTCACATGACTTTCAATGACACGGCCTCTATATTCAAAGGCTATAACAAAAGGAGATAGAAAGATGGCTGGAAAGCGTGTTGTTATTGGTGATAGTGAGGTTGAGATTCCAGATTTTGGAATGAAGACCTTTATTTATCCCATTTTATTATTATTGCTGGTCTGGATATTTTTTGCCGGACCATTTTATGTTGTTGACCCAGAGCAAAATGGAGTTGTAAAAACTTTTGGAAAACTCTCTCAGATTACTGAGCCTGGTTTAAAATTTAAATTTCCATGGCCTATCCAAACTGTGGATTTAGTGAATGTAGAGGAAGTCAGACGATTAGAGCTGGGCTTTCGCACTATCAGAGCGGGGGGGACATCAAATTCTGCCCAGTACAAAGATGTGCCTTCTGAAGCCCTGATGCTCACCGGGGATGAGAATATCGTCAGTGTTAATCTTGTGGTACAATACAAGATTAAGGATGCTGGTCAATTCCTCTTCCGAGTGGCTGATCCAGAGCGTGCTGTCTCACATGCGGCTGAAGCCTCAATAAGGCAGGTTGTTGGTTCACAACCAATTGATCAAACCTTGACTACTGGAAAAGCGATGATCGAAGCAGCCACCAAAGTATTGCTGCAAAAGGTGTTGGATAGTTATGAAGCCGGTGTTCATGTCGCTGAGATAAAGTTGCAGGATGTCACACCTCCTCAGCAGGTTGATGCAGCCTTCAAGGATGTGCAATCAGCCAAGGAAGAAAAAGAGAAGAAAGTGAATGTTGCCCTGGGATATCAGAATGAAATTATCCCCAAGGCTCGTGGTGAAAAAGCACAAGCTATGCAGGAGGCCGAAGCCTATAAGCAAAAACGAATTAAGGAAGCTGAGGGTGATGCGTCTCGTTTTACTCAAATGCTCACTCAATACCGTCTGGCAAAAAATGTAACTAAAACACGCATGTACCTTGAAACCATGGAAGAGATTCTGCCAGGTCTAGATAAGTATATTGTTGATGGTAAAGATGCCGGAGGTTTGGTCAATGTTCTAAGCCTTGAGAAAGTGAAAGGGGGTGCGAAATGAGAAATATTGGAACCATAATCGTTCTCGCAATTATCCTCCTCGTGGTTTGGGGCGGTATCATGATCGTCGATGAAACCGAACAGATAGTTATCGTTCAATTAGGAAAACCCGTGCGCAATATTACTGAGCCCGGTTTGAATTTTAAGGTCCCATTTATCCAGTCAGCCACGGTTTTTGAAAAAAGACTGCTGGAATATGATAGTGCACCGAATACAATCCTGACTGAGGATAAGAAAAATCTGATTCTGGACAACTATGCCCAGTGGAGAATCTCGGATCCTCTCAAATTTATGCAGACCATGCGCACCCAGGCTCTGGCACAATCACGTCTGGATGATATTATTTATTCCAGTCTGCGTGTGCAGCTTGGTACCCATCTCATGCATGAAATTGTCTCCACGATGCGTGATTCCCTCATGCACAAAGTGACGCAAAACGCCAACATGACTGCCGCAGATTACGGTATTGAAATCGTAGATGTACGTATCAAAAGGGCTGATTTGCCGCGTGAGAATGAACAGGCTGTTTTTGATCGCATGAAGGCTGAACGTGAAAGAATGGCGAAACAGTTCAGGTCAGAAGGTGATGAGGAAGCAGTAAAAATCAGAGCTGAGACTGACAAGGATCGTGAGATTATCCTGGCTGACGCCTATAAAGCTGCCCAGGAAATCCGTGGAGCCGGTGAGGCTCAGGCGATTAGGATTTACGCCAACGCTTATAGCAGGGATCAGGATTTCTATGAATTTACACGGACAATGGAAGCTTACAAAAAAGTCTTTGATGATAAGACCAAGCTTGTGTTGACACCAGAATCCGAGTTTCTAAGTTATCTAAAGGAAATGAAATAGTCTTTCAGATTAACCTGAAGATCATCTGTATAAATAACCCAGGGGTGGCTGTCGTAGTGGCAACCACCCCTTTGTATATTCGTTAAATCTGGCCCCAAAAAGGATTGCGGCAACAAAGAGCTAATTTATATTCAGCGGCTTCAAAATAATGAAGCAATGAATAGGAAAAAGAGGCACCGATATGAACATGTTTCCTGATCTTCACTCCACCACAATTCTGGGAGTCAGACACAATGGCAAAGTCGCCCTCGGCGGAGATGGCCAAGTCACCTTTGGGGATACAGTGATGAAACATGGAGCAGTAAAAATCCGCTCCATCTTTGATGGCGACGTCCTGGCAGGATTTGCAGGATCTGCTGCTGATGCCTTTGCACTATTTGAGAAATTTGAAGCCAAACTTGATGAATTCAGTGGCGATCTTGTGCGAGCCGCAGTGGAACTGGCCAAGGATTGGCGCATGGATAAAATGCTTCGAAACCTTGAGGCCATGCTGGTTGTTATGGATATCGATCATGGACTGATTATCTCTGGCAATGGTGATGTAGTTGAATCCGATGATGGCGTCATGTCCATTGGATCCGGTAGTCCCTATGCTACAGCCGCTGCACGTGCTTTTATTGCCAGTGGGAAAAAGTCCCCCAAGGAAATTGTACGTATGTCCCTGGAAATCACTGCTGACATTTGCATTTACACCAACAACAAAATAAATATTTTAGAATTGAAATAAGAGAACACAGTATACATGAGTAAATTTTCACTTACACCCAAGCAAATCGTCCAGGAATTGGATAAATATATTATTGGTCAGGATAGTGCGAAAAAATCTGTAGCCATTGCCTTGCGAAATCGTTGGAGACGTCAACAGGTTACTTCAGATATCCGTGATGAAATTCTGCCGAATAATATCATCATGATCGGCTCCACTGGAGTTGGGAAAACTGAAATCGCCCGGAGACTGTCTAACCTGGTGCAGGCTCCTTTTGTAAAAGTGGAAGCCTCAAAATTTACTGAAGTTGGTTATGTCGGTCGAGATGTGGACTCAATGATTCGTGACCTGGTCGACAACAGCTATAATATTGTCAAGGCAGAGCATGAGATAACCGTTCGTGAAAAAGCCCTTGAAATGACAAATGAACGTATCATGGATCTACTTTTACCCCCTTTGAGTAACCCTGATAAAGAATCAAGCGAGTATGAACGCTATCAAAGTACCCGTGAGAAAATGTATGCCAAGCTCATGGCTGGTGATTTTGAAGATCGCCAGGTGGAGTTCAATGTTCAGGAAGACAGCAGCAGCAATGCCATGATGCAAATCTTCAGCCCCATGGGGATGGATGATCTCGGTATGAATATTCAAGATATGCTGGGCAACGCCATGCCAAAGAAGAAGAAGATGCGGCGTTTGAGCGTGACCGAGGCAAGGGTGTTAATTACTGCAGAAGAATCTGACAAACTCATTGATGAGGAGAAGGTTCAGCATGAGGCCATTCGCCGAGCTGAACAGGATGGTATCGTCTTCGTTGATGAGATCGATAAAATCGCAGTTGAACGAGGTGGCGGTGGTCCCGATGTATCACGGGAAGGTGTCCAGAGAGACATTTTACCTATTATTGAAGGCAGTACAGTTAAAACCAAATATGGAACTCTGACAACAGATCATATTCTGTTTATCGCTGCTGGTGCATTCCACATGTCCAAGCCTTCTGATCTTATCCCTGAACTGCAGGGAAGATTTCCTATTCGGGTAGAGCTTGAAAATCTGACGGAAGATGATTTTATTCAAATTCTCACTCAGCCCAAGTCAGCATTATTAAAACAGTATACTGCTTTAGTAGGCGCGGAAGGCGTTAAAATTACTTTTAACAAAGATGCCATTGCAGAGATTGCCAGAGTCGCCTTTGAAGTCAATGAGAGTGTGGAAAATATTGGTGCGAGACGTTTGCATACCATCATGAGCAAGCTGCTTGAAACGACTCTCTTTGACTTGCCTGATGATAAGACAAAGAGCCTTAAAGTCACCAAATCCATGGTTACCAAAACATTCAAGGACACCATGGCTGATCAGGACTTGAGTAAGTACATACTCTAGAGAAAGATAATTGAAGACACAATATCATATGAAAATGCAAACATTAAGGACTCCGTCTAAAGGCGGAGTTTTTTTTATCAATTAAGGTAAAGGAGGCCTGATGAAGCGAGATTTTTTAGCCGTAACAGATTTTAGCAAGGAAGAGATATATGAAACCTTCCGCATTGCAAAACAGTTAAAAGCAGACGTAAAGGCGGGGAAAGAACATCATTATTTTGCCAATGAGACGATGTCCATGGTTTTTGCAAAGCCCTCATTAAGAACACGGGTAAGCTTTGAAACAGGTATGGTTCAATTTGGTGGTCATGCTCTTTATCTGGGACCAAACGATATCAGCATTGGAAAACGCGAGTCCGTCAAAGATATCTCCCAGGTGATTTCTCGTTATAATAATTGGATTATGGCCCGTCTTTTCAAACATGAGCATATGCTGGAAATGGCGAAATATGCATCGGTTCCGGTGATTAATGGTTTGACGGATTATAATCACCCCTGTCAGATCATGGCGGATATGTTGACCATTTATGAACATCACGGCAAGCTCGAAGGTCAGAAGGTTGTCTTTATTGGTGATGGAAATAATGTCTGCAATTCATTCCTGAATTTTGCCAGTGTCATTCCCTATCATTTTGTACTGGCTGCACCAGAGGGATATGATCCAGATCCTGAGACTTTAGCTAAGGCGCAGGCAGCCGGTCTCAGCAAAATTGAAGTTATTAGAGATCCAATTGAGGCTGCTAAAGATGCTGATGTTCTCTACACTGATGTGTGGACCTCCATGGGTCAGGAAGCAGAGCGTCAAAAACGTTTGGATGATTTTGAAGGATTCCAGATTAATGCAGACCTGCTGAGTTATGCCAAATCAGATGCTCTGGTAATGCATTGTCTCCCTGCTCATTACGGTGAGGAGATTACTGAGGATGTACTGGATGGACCAAACTCAGTTGTATTTGACGAAGCCGAAAACCGGATGCATGCCCAAAAAGCGGTCATGGTGATGCTGGCTAAATCTGGTGGAGCTGATATTAAGATCTAGCCCTTCGAAGCAACAAGAGTTAAGTATTTAGTAAATAAAAAAGCCCCGTCGGGGCTTTTTTATTTACATCTTTATAAGAAAAATTTCCTAGGGTGTACGGAAATCAGTAACTGGGGTAAACACGTTTATATCCTCAGTATCTTTTGAGTATCCTGACACAAACCAGTAATAGGGCGTTGTGGCTGCTAATGGGGTAGTTGGATTGGATGGATAGGTAACCGTCATCTCAGCAGCATCTTCAATTGCATCAATAGTTGATTCCCAAATATTGCCATCGATCCAAGATGTGCGGACAATAATCTTGTATTTGACCGCCCCATCCACATTCACCCAGTGAAAGGTCGGAGTTGTAGTATCAATAGATGTACCACCGATTGGCGATACCAGTGTGGGTACTTCAAGAGGTATGTCAGATAGCGGACCAGCTGCTGGTGCTTCCAATATCCCACCTTGATCGTAAGCGATGAGCTTGTAGTGATATGTTGTGCCAGGAGTAACGTTCTCATCAACATAGAAATTTTCTGTGGTTGAGTCCAGGAACGATGATGCATTGGTTGCAAACAGATCACTCACATCAGAACGGAATATTTTATAGTGTGAAAAGTCGGCTTCCGTATTGTGAGTCCAGGTGAGCTCAACATTAACTTGAGATTGAGAGGGTAGGTTGTGCGCTTTTATAGTCAGGTTCTGTGGGGTGTCCGGAGGGTTCAGGTTGATTGGAGTCACAGAAACAACGCTGGTAAACCCACTTTCATTTCCCTCATCATCTAATGCAGCAACTTTATAGGAATATTCCGTATCGTAATCAAGTCCGCTATCCATATAAAAATGTTCCTGGATAGTTGCAATCAGCGTAAAGCCCACTGATCCATAACTGCGATAGATAACATATCCGGCAAAATCCGATTCAGTGTTTGGATCCCAGGTCAAATAGACCCCGCCATCACCGGATAGTGCTCCTGAATAGGTGAAATTTGCTGGAGTCGCAGGTGCCTCAGTATCATCTTCGTCGGGATCGCTACACGACCACATGAAAAGTACCAAGCTCATTGCTAAAAGTATAGACAGGTAACGTTTTATCATATTATCCTCCAATTGTTAATGTCTGCTAATTTAATATTATCCAGTAAGAATCAAGCGCATTATCACTGGGAGTGATTAAGCTAACATTTGAGAATTGGAATTCCTGGGAGAGTTACTTTTTGATTAGAATTGATCAGAGCCATTGATTTTGAAGTGGAATCTTTCCTGACCCATCTGAATTATCCTGGACATAGTGAGGGAGGGCATAGCCAGGTACTTCGCCTTGAAGTTCTTTGAGTAGTTCCAGTCCCCGCTGTTGTGAAACCCGGAGATGGCTGGTACCCTGGACCAGGTCAGCCTGGTGGAGATAATATGGTTTTACCTTCATCTCAATCAGAGACAGAAACAGCTCCTTCAATACTTTCGGGGAATCATTAACACCCCTGAGGAGCACACTTTGATTCAGAAAGGGAATACCCATTGAGACCCAGTTCAGGATATGTTGGCGAGTTGTTTCAGTAATTTCGGCGGAATGATTAAAATGAGCTGAGACCCAGACCGGCTTCTTAAGAGATGTGATAATCTCACCCAAAGCAGGTGTGAGCCGGAAGGGATTCACCACGGGGAGGCGTGTATGAATTCTGATAACCCGAAGATGTTGAATACGACTAAGTTCTTTTAGAATAGTGAGGAGAGCCTGATCTCCCAGGGTGAGCGGATCGCCGCCCGTGAGGATGACTTCCTCAATCTCCGGGTGGGATTTGATGTAATCATAAGCTGCGCTAAGATCTTCCTCACGGGCGTTGTGCGCCGTATCTCCTACCAATCGCTTTCTGAAACAGAATCTACAATATACGGCGCATTGGGCCGTTGGTATGAGCAGGACGCGATTACTATAGCGATGGATGAGGGCTTTCAACGGCCGCGATCCGCGAGCGGGGGCCTCATCTCCAATGGGATCAAGGAGCTCCTCAGGCAAAATATTGAGCTCTTCAGAAGCGGGTACTATCTGTCGGTAAATTGGATCGGAATCATCAAATCGATTTATCAAACCAAAATAATAGGGTGTGATTCCCATACGGTAGTTGGAAGTAATCTCATTGAACTGCTCCTTCGGCATACGAAGGTTGCTGCCCACCCTTTCCAGCCACTCAGTGAGAGTTGTGAGGTCTTTACAACTATGAGCATGCTGCCAGGTCCAGTCGCTCCATCGGGGGTTTTTAGCATGAGAAATCATGAGCGAGTCTAAACCATGGAGGATTGAATGGAAACGCTTTTTCGGATAAATGTCAAGTATAAATCAAAATACACTTGATGTGTCACTCTTCTATAGACAGCCTAACGTCCTTCGAGACTGCCCTAGGGGCACCTCAGGAAGACAAAACTATTTTTCTCTTCAATTACGATCTTCCAATTCGTCTCGCTGAGGTTACTCGAAGCGGAGAGCGTTATCCTTCGAGACAGCCCTGGGGGCACCTCAGGAAGACAGGTCTATTTTTCTCTTCTATTACGATTTCCTTGCTCGTCTCGCTGAGGTTACTCGAAGCGGAGAGCATTATCCTTCGAGACTGCCCTGGGGGCACCTCAGGAAGACAAAACTATTTTTCTCTTCAATTACGATCTTCCAATTCGTCTCGCTGAGGTTACTCGAAGCGGAGAGAGTTTTAATTTTATGGTCTGGATTAGAAAAAAAGAGCCCCGATCAGTATCGGGGCTCTTAGAATACAGATTTGCAATGTGTCTATTCTGCGATGGACTCAAGGAGATATTGAGCAATATCTTTGCTGGAAGTTTTTGCATCCAGCTCTTCTGCCATGATACCATCATTTATCATAGTGGCGCAGAAAGGACAGGCTGTGGCGACTTCATCAGGATTAACAGCCTTCACATCTTCCATACGCTCAATATTGATGGTCTTGTCACCCAGGGTCTCTTCCAACCACATGCGACCACCACCGGCACCACAACACAGGCCCTCGTTCTTCGTGCGTGGAAATTCTTCCAGCTTTACCCCTGGGATTGCTTTGATAACATTTCGGGGAGCATCATATATGTCATTATGTCGACCAAGATAGCATGAATCATGATAGGCGATGTTGGCGTTGCTGGCTTTGGAGGGGCTGAGTTTACCCTGATCCACGAGCTCAGCCAGAAATTCAGCATGATGAATCACTTCGTAATTTTTCCCTAAAGCCTTGTAGTCATTTTTGAGTGTGTTTAAGCAATGAGGGCACTGAGTGATAATTTTAGTGACGGAGTAGTTATCGAAGGTGTCAATATTTTGTTGGGCCATCATCTGGAATAGATATTCATTTCCAAGACGACGAGCTGAATCACCAGTACAGGTTTCTTCTGTCCCCAGGACAGCATAATCAACATTTGCATGGTTCATTAATTTAACCATGGCCTGGGAGACTTCCTGTCCACGGGCATCGTACGCACCGGCACAACCAACCCAATAGAGATACTCAGCTTTACCCTTCTCACGCATCTTCGGAACCTGAAGATCACCGATCCATTTCTCACGATCCTGGGCAGACTGTCCCCAGGGATTGCCATTAACTTCAAGGTTTTTGAATGTAGTGACAGCCTCTTTTGGGAATTTGCTCTCCATCATCACCAGATCCTGGCGAGTGCGCAAAATGTCGACCATGGGCTCGTTTGCTACTGGACAAACTTCAACACAATACCCACAACTGGTACAGGCCCATATGGCATCTTCCGAAAGCATCCAATCTGCTAAGCGATCCGTAGTCTCCACTCCTTTTGCCAGATCAGAGACATGATCCCTTATGTAATAACGTTTGTTTACTTCAATAGCAGAAGGTGAGAGCGGTTTCCCTGTGATATAGGCGGGACAGGCATCCTGACATCGATTACACATGATACAGGCATAGGCATCCAGGATATTTTTTTGAGGTAAATGTTCGAGAAGTGCGGCACCATATTGTTCCAGAGATTCATCTTCAAAATCTATGGTCTCAAATGAAGCAGCAGTATGTCCGGGATTGGTAATCATATGATTAAGCGGACCCATGAAAAGGTGGGCATGCTTGGTGGTTGGGAAGTAGGGAATAAAGGCCAGAATGAGGCCAATAGCCAGCCACCAGGCCGCATGTTCGCTGAATACCAGGGTTCCAGGATTGAATCCGGCCCACAGGCTTGCGAGGGCAGATGCAGCGGGTTGAAAGACATCTCCACCAGTCTGGGCAAGTTCAAATGATGCACCGACCAGTCTGAACCCAACATGGAAGAATATGAAGAATGCAACCAGAGCAGAGTCACTAAAAACGCCTTTACGGGCCTTCTCGTTCAACATCACCGATTCATTTATATGCAGAGCTGGATCGTTCTGTATAAAGCGTCTGAAGAGAAAATAGATGACTCCCAAAAGCACGATTACACTAAAAATATCCACAAAAAGACGGTAGATGTTTCCTGAAATGGAATCGGGCAGGAAATGAAAACCACTAAACAGTCCATACATGATATCTATCAGATTGACCAACATATAGAGGATAAATCCCCAGGAGACACCTGTATGAACAATGGTTGCAAGCGGTCGAGTTTTAAAAAGTGGTTTTCCAAGAAAAGCGAATATGCCTGACGGAATGCGCTTGAATATCGCAGACCAGTCGATGGGTATTGCTCCTCTCCCAATAATCTTGAACATGTTACCGAAGGTGGTGCGAGTAGCTCCCAGTGATCCCAGTAAGACAAGTATGAATACCGCTTTTTCCCAACCAGTTAGCATGAAAATTATCCTCCGTAATGCCAGCCTGTATCAGAGAGACACATGGCTTGCTCTTCTTCTTTATGAATACCTGAGTCTACAACCTGGGAGACAATGATATGATGGTCTCCCACTTCAACGATAGTTTTAACTTCACAGGCCAGCCAGGCAGGGCTGGAATCCAATATGGCTCCCCCCAATTCGTGAGCTTTTGCCGGAAAGCCCCCAAAGGTTTTGCCATCCCAGGAGCCCGGCTTAAAAAATGCGCCTGCCAGACCTTTATCATTTTTGCTTACAAGACTAATAACTAAATTTTTATTATTGCTGATCACGTCATACAAACGGCTATCTGCTTTGACTGCCATGGTAACGAGTGGCGGCTCAAAACTACTCTGAGTGAACCAGGTAACTGTTGCTCCCACAGCGTTTGTACCCTTCCCGGAGGAAACGATAGCAACGTTATGATGGAACAATCGTAACGTATGTTTTTTTGCTTCTAAGTTGAAAGTCATGATAGATCCCTTTGGTTATTTAGAACTAATCTAGTCAGACTCTTGTCATTTATCAAATGAAAGTCCACCCCTTAAAGAATGGGTGGAGATATGTTCAGTTTTTGTGTCTGACTTAGTGCAAATATTGAACCGAACTCAGTCGTGTCGGCTCGTTCAATAAATTATTGTACTCTCGATAATGCTTTAAGTAAAAGCTGGGTATCTTCATCACGGAGAGCATGAATTTGACCTTGCAGGCCCAATCGCCAGTTTTTTGCCGGCCATTTTCTGAAATGGAGGAGTTTATCTGAGAATTCAGACATATTCAACCAGCGTTGTTCATCTAGAATGAGGTGGGGAGATATTTGAAATCTCCAGGGGTAACACTCCTGAGAATCTTTGCCCAGATTGACCCAAATTTTATCTGAATCTTCAGTTACAAAGGAATTTACCTTAACAGCGGCTGCTAATTTCTGTTCCCCAGTTATGTAGTAGAAAAAGTAATCTCCAGGTTCAATCTCATGAGCTTTTTTACGATGACGCTTTTTTAAACCCTGTTGTGCGAAATTGAGCTTGGATGTAATACCCAAATTCTGTTTTGATGAAATAATGAGCCAGCCTGACATGGGTTATGGTAACCTCGGGTGGACTGAAAGCAGTGGAGCTGCCGAGATTTCGCCTGGGATCAACCGAGTTTTACTTTTACACTTGTTGGATCCGTTAGCGAACCCATGATATCAAGGTCATGGTTGGCAGCATGGTGGCGAAGAATGTGATAAATAAGAATCTCTTGTCCAGACAAAGACAGCTTTCTGCATATCTCATCAATAGATAGATATTCATCACTTCCACTCAATAACTCAAGCATGGAGTTTTTGATTTCAAGAACCTTGCTAGCTGCTTTTTTCCCGGCTTCAACACCTGGTTGGTGATAGGCATTTATGTTGATGAGAGACGCATATAGGCCGACAGCCCGCTCATAAAGGGCGATGAGAGCGCCAATGCTACGAGCTGATACATCAGGGATGGTAATGGTGATGGATTTACGATCGCTGGCGCTCAGTGCAGATTGGGTGCCTTGACGAAAACCGAACAGATAATCGCCGCTGCTGTTTTGACCATCAACCAGGATGGAGGACCCTTCTCGATCTGAAAGCACTTCGATAAAGGTCACAAAAAAATTGTTTAGCCCATCACGAAGTTGCTGGACATAGGCATGCTGATCAGTTGATCCCTTGTTGCCATAGACAGCAAGACCCTGATGCACAACATTTCCCTGAGTATCCAATCGTTTCCCGAGAGACTCCATAATCAGTTGCTGTAGATATCTACTGAAGAGGAGCAACCTGTCCTTATAAGGCAATACGACCATGTCTTTACTTCCCTTGCCCTCACCGAGAATGAACCATGCTTGCGCAAGGAGAGCTGCTGGATTCTCAGAAATGACTCTGGTACGGGTGACCTCATCCATGGTGGCAGCCCCTGCTAAAAGGTCTTCAATATCGATACCGAGGAGTGCGGCAGGGAGGAGGCCTACAGCAGACATCACTGAGGTCCGGCCACCGACCCAATCCCACATGGGAAAAATGGATAACCAGTTGCCCCCGGAGGCGAGTTTGTAGAGCTGGCTGTCCTGTCCAGTAATCGCAATGGCTTGTCTGGCAAAATCCAGCCCCTGATTTGTGAAAACATTCTGGGTTTCCAGCATACCATTCCGAGTTTCTGCAGTCCCGCCAGATTTGGAAATTACAATGACCAGAGTTTCTGATAAAACCTCTGACAAGCCTGTAAGTAATCGGTCTATTCCATCAGGGTCAGTATTGTCAAGGAAGTGGATATTCATACCCGTTTTGGGATCTAGGGCATCCGCTATGAATTGGGGACCCAGAGCAGATCCACCTATACCTATTAATAGGATATTGGTAAAAGGATGTCCTTGAGGATTTAGCAATTGACCTCGGTGCACAGTGGCTGCAAATGATTTGACGCTGTTTATTGTATCCTCAATTTGCTTGTGGATTTCGATAGAGGGTGCCAGTGTGTGGTTTCTTAACCAATAATGACCGACGGTTCGGTTTTCCTCAGGATTAGCAATAGCACCATTTTCAAGATCTTGCATCTCATTAAGGGCCAGTTTTAGTGCCGGCTCCAGATCGATTATAGATGTTTCTGTGAGATCGGCATCATTCAGATCCAGGAAGAAATTGAGGGTTTCGTTGGTATACAATTTATCAGAATAGGTTTTAAGCGTAGATGATGTAGGCATCAGGGGTATCCTCTGCAAATGAAAATATTAAATACTTGTCCAATATATATAGAGTGTCTGAGAGTTGAACAATAAACTTAGTTTCAGAAAAGAAAACCCCCCTTGAAGACAGGGAATCTACAAGGGGGTAAGTCAGTAGAGATTATCCGATGCGATAAAAGCTGACTAAATGTACAGGAAGCTATCGGAAAAGCAGGGTGGAAAGTTGAAATAGGGATGCAGGGAATTAGTTGATGTGCTATGCAATATATCACTAATTTGAACCTTTCTATCACCTATCATCATGTCATCCTCAATGCTTTTCCAGCGTCTTTATGTCAGTTATACACTCAACAGTTATGCCAAGAGCTACGAAAAGCTCATAACATATTGTTATATAAGGCGATAGAGTGCTTTAGCTTCAATGGTAGAATTTGAGTCAAATCGATATTCGATATAATGCAATATCAATATGATATGATGACAATCAGGTAAATAAACGGTCATGATTTAAGTCACATGTACCTCTGTTTTCTCCAGAAATGACAATTGAGGAGAATACTACAAGGTGGATGACGACAAAACTCTGGAGGTTAAATTATTGGTGTAATCAGACTCTAGAAATAGTGATATTTGTCACTGGTTAATGTGCATGGCGGGTATTGGATGTCATTTTGGATGATGAGCATAAATGACATGTAATGGGTCTACCTATTTATATCGGGATGCAAGAAGATTAAAGGACACCAAAAGGATGAAGATACGATCAGTAGGTATGCTATAATTACTAACGGCACCTACACAAAAGCACATATTATATTATGCAAATAAATATAATATGTGCTATTCCACAGTTGAGTTGAAAATACTTTTTAATTTATAAAGTATAGTGGATTGAAATGAGGGTGTAGATGTGTCCACAAAGGATAAATATCAGGTTTTGGACTGGTTCGTGAAAGTTTTCATATCGTAAGTGGAAGAGGTGATCAAATAGCCCGGCTGTCGTCCATGGATGGTTCTGTACAGCAGTTACATCAAACTGGAATTATTAAATTCAACATCACAAGGTGCATCGCTAAGAGAGAATCGTTGACCAGGAGAATATTGTTCTCAACAAAATGAGGTTAATGACAATAAAACTCATCAATACCATTGTAGAACATTGGTCGTATTACAAATAAACATAAAATGTTATTAGCATGTATTGAAATAAGCACGTTAAAATGTGACTCAAAATTAGTGAGACAATAGTCCAATATTTATTTTGAATGACTCAAATAAATTCCGAAATATTTATGTAAATTTGGATTTGATCCACACGTACAATATGTCACACTAGATTATCTGAATAGTTAAAATCACCTTAAAATATCATTTCGCAAATTGATTTAATCTCAAATATTCTTTCAGCTAAAATTTATGGACATGTCTTAGTTGGATGCAAAAAATGAATGGATTTGGAGTGAATGAATTGATGAAATGCCTCTGCTTCAGCAACTAAAATGACTCCAAATCTACATGACAAAATTTTTGCACTATTTCAGGTGATGTAAGAAAAATATGCGATATATGGCTGCATCCGTCAAATAAATGTGACATTCCATTCTGTCGTTTCGATAATTACACAACAAAAAATGGGCTAAAAACAAAATAAACAATGAGATAAGTAGTGTGTTTTATGGTGGCATATCATTTGACTTATATAAGGAAGAAGATATGAGAACAAGAAACGAAACATACAGTGGCCAAACGATGAGAGAGAGAAATTCTATCTCATCAAAATCGAATTGGCTGGAATCATCCGAGATCAAATCTGTTGGAATTAATGCTGAGAACAGCAGCCTGGCAGAAGCTTGGAAAACTAGAAAAACTTCGATTAAGAATCACGCTGACCAGATGATTAAATCCAATTATGATGTGATAATTCTCACGTCCAAAATGGATAGCAAATCAGCTCAAGGAGCTTCAAGTCAAAATGAAATCAAGAGCAGCATGGTGAGCAATCAAATCGAGGTGAAGGAGAGGAAAATGAAAGATGTGTTAGGCAATATTTCAAAATACGCAATATCTGCTGTCATTACTCTTTCGGTGGTTATGGGACAGGGGACTCCAAAGCTGGATATCAATATTGACGATCAAAAAGTCAATCTGACATCAGCCGAAATGAAGGATGCCTCACTGGTTAATTACATCCCTGGAGACACACTCCGTTATGTAATTACTGCCTCAAACATTGGTGATGGCCAGATGAAGAATCCAGAGATTGTGGATCCAGTTCCTGCTGGTGTGACATATATCGCAAACAGCGCAAGTGGTGTGGATACTGAGATCACCTACTCGATGGATCAGGGCAACACCTATATGGCATGGCCTCCATTCTACACAGTGAGAAATTCAAAGGGCATTTTGATTAAGCGAGAAGCAACACCAGAAATGATCACTCATCTCAAGTGGAACATCTCCAAAAATCTTGATCCAGGCGATGTATCAACCATGGAATTTCTCGTAGAGGTGAACAAATGATTAAATCAATTTTTGGAAACAATAATTCCAATACGGAATCGAAATATTTGAAACATAAACAGAAGCTAACAAAAGGAGGGTTTAAAATGAAACCTACACGCTTCTTAATCGTCGCTCTTGTCCTGATGGGACTCGTTGTGACAGTAAGTGCAAGTGCCATCACAGAAGCTGGCACTGTAATCGAAAACCAAGCCTTTGGTAACTATGAAGATGCCAATGGTAACACCATGCCACAAGTTGAGTCACTTAAGGTGCAAACAACGGTGAGTCAAGTTGCTGGTGTGAGTCTTGGATCTAATCTGGCTAACCCCGTATCCGCCATGGATTCCACACTGTATGCCGTAACATTGGCAAATAGTGGTAACTATGAGGATACATTCACAATCGGAGCCACAGGAGTGGCAAACGATGGTGGCACCTATGATTTCTTTGTTTACCACGATGCAAATGGTAGTGGTACAATAGATGGAGTCGAGGGTGACACTGAAATCACAAGTTCAGGGCTGGTTGCATTCACTGGCAGCTATGATCTTCTGATTAAAGTTGTAGATAAGACCGATGGTGGTGGTAATCCTGGTGAAGAGCATGTGGTTACACTCTTAGCCACATCAGTATTTGATGGTGATTCGACTGCCACAATTACGCTTACTACAACTGTGCAAGCTGCAACAGTAACTGGTGAAACAGTGATTGTTGGTGATGACACACCTGGGCCAGGTGATCCAATCACTTATGAATCATGTTTCACAAATACAGGTTCTGAAACTGCCTATAATGGTGTGTTTCTAAGCACCATGCCAAGCAATACCGTTTTGGACCTGACATCAGTTAGCATCGATGGTGGTAGTGCTGTAACAATCGTATCTACTGCGCTTCCTCCAGTTCCTGCTGATCTACCATATCATTACAACACTGATACTGATGTACTGACACTGCAATTAGGTGATCTTGTATCGACACCTGGTAGCAATGAAATCTGTGTAGAATTCACAGCAATCCTTGATGATCCTCTGGCTGCTGGTGTAGCGATTGACTTCCCAGCAGGAAGTCCAAAATTCACCTACGAGAATGAAGGTGGAGATCCCTATCCAGATACAGAGCCAACTGAAGATCCAGCTACCTTCCCTTCAGGTGGAGTTGAGGTTGACCAGATCTATAGCGTTACTCTAGCAGATGCTGGTGTTAATGCTCCTTATGTCTATACCGGTGATCCTGGAGATACACTGATCTTTGACTTTACTGTTACCAACACTGGTAATGGCACTGACAATTTTGACTTCAGTGCGACAACAGATTATGTAACCTGGGTTTATTACGTAGATGGTGATCAAAATGGTATCCTCTCAGCTGGTGAAAAAACTGCTGAAGCCGTCCTTGTATCAGGGAATCTGAACTCCAGTCAGGTAGGGTACTACATTGCGATTGGAACTATTCCAGTTGGAACTCCAGATACTGACACTGATGCAACTACGATCATTGCCACTTCAAAAGGTGCAGCTGCAGAAGCTGTTCCAAGCGTTGTAACTGGTTCTGATACCAACAGCACTACCTGTACTGCTCCTGTGCTTACTCTCGTCAAGAGTGTCTTGCCTGCAGGTAATCAGCCTCCTGGTACTGAGCTGACCTATACCATCATTGTTGCCAATAGTGGAACGGGTGTAGCAACATCTGTTGTTGTCTCAGATGCTATTCCAGCCAATACGACCTATGTCGATGAGAGTATGACGGTGGATACAGTTGCTGATGATGATGACAATGTCGTCACAAATCCAGAAACTGTGGATAACGCTTTCAAGGCAGCAAGTTCTGTTCTTTATGACTTTGACACAATACCTGCAGTCACTCCGTCAGATAATTTAGACATGCACACCCTGACTTTCAAGGTAACCATCAACTAAGGTTCCTGAAGGCTAGTAGTGATTATTAGGTTCAAAACCCTCCACACGAATCCCGTGAGCGGATGATGAGACGATTTCTCGCCTTAATCTCCCTCATGGGAGCCGTGGTTTTTGGTCAGGTTCCAGTTGGTACCGAGATCATAAATGTTGCCCAGTCATCCCATCAGGATGGCAGCGGGACAACATTTGTGGGTTCTTCAGATGAGGTCCTCACGACCGTCTCTGAAGGGTATCAACTGGCAATCTCCAAAACCGCTAGTGCAACTGTTGTTGCGCCAGGTGAGAGTTTGACCTATACAATCACTGTTTCAAACACGGGGAATACATCCCCAGCCACGTTTACCATCACAGACACACTGAGTGAGGGTCTTGAGATTGTCTCAAGCACCCCGACTGCAAGTGTATCAGATCAAATAGTGACCTGGACCGTAGCAAGTATAGCTATGGGCCAGACCTTGGTGTTTGAGCTGGATGTTCTGGTAGATGAGAACCTGTTGGCCGACGAGGTAATATCGAATACAGCCTGGTTGGCCGATCCTGATGGTTCTCTTCTAGCTGGTGAATCAGCAGATGTAAACGTCGGTGCGCATTCAGATCTATTGATTACAAAGATGGTAGCTGAAGATGTCTCCGCTATTGGAGATACTGTTCACTATACCATCAATCTGTATAATACTGGCAATATCCCATCAACTGAAACAATCATAAATGACGAATTGCCAGAACACATTTCATTTGTAAGTGCATCCCACGCAGGAGCATTTATGGATGGCATCGTATCCTGGAATGTTGGCGAAATGATGCCGGGAGACTCAATCAATGTCTCCCTTGACGTCAAAGTTGATGCAAGCATGCCAGCCAATACAGACCTGACCAACACTGCCTCAGTTGAGAATGCACAGGGAGTTTCTAAGGAAACCTCAGTTCATTCATTTGCAAATCCCTGGATTCAGACCATTAGTAAATGGGCTGCTGATCAGGAATATGCTTTTGGTGATACGGTAGAATTTACGATGACTATCGAAAATTCGTCACCGGATCCTGTGCACGCCGTCTCAGTGTATGATACCCTTCCAGAACCTCTGGAGTTTGTGTCTGCATCTCATGATGGCGATTTCATAAACGGCACGGTTGTGTGGGAGCTTGGTAGTTCCCTGACTGCTGGAAATGTTATAACCCTTGATGTAGTTACAACGGTCGGATCCTTATTAGAAGCCCGACCCGAAATCACAAATAGAGCTTGGATTTCTACAGCCAACGCTGGAACCAGCTTTGGTGACCATGTTGTGTCACTGGCAGCTTTTCCAGAATTGGTATTAGAGAAGCGATCATCTGCAACTGTCCAGGCAGGGGATTCACTGGTTTACACATTTATAATGAGTAATACTGGAAACTCAATGGCTCATGACGTAGCCTTGATTGATACCCTACCCGCACACGTTTCCTTTGGTTCTACCAATGGTGATTTCACTTATGAAGAGTCATCTCATAGCATTCTCTGGAATGTGAATGAGATTGCCTCAAGTGCCACTGATTCTCTGAGGTTGTTTACTTACGTAGACTACCCGGTGATTGATGGCACAACTCTGGAAAACACAGCATATCTATCCTGTGTTGAAGGAAGTGTGAGCAATGCTACTATTATTACTGAAGTTCTATCAACTCCTGGATTATTTCTTGAGATTAGTGGAACCAGCGTCGTAATGGTTGGCGACACAGTACAACTCAGACTTGATTATGGTAATTTGGGAACTGAGATAGCCACAGGCGTCATTCTTCGGGATACGCTTGGTCTTGATCTGGATTATCTCAGCGCATCAGGAGACCACACTTACGATCCTGAAACCGGAATCATCTTCTGGAATATTGAAGACTTGACTCCGGGCGATTCCGGTGTTGTGAATGTCACAGCTAAGGTTCGTGATGATTTAGTTGGTGCCGCTCAAATTCCTGTTGGTGGTCTCATGACCTGTGATCAGGCTGCCGAATGTATTGGCACTCACACAGTCACAGTACGTGCCCCGCTTATGAATATTGTACTCATAGGTGATACCACGTATATCATGGCTGGTGAACTTATCCGATATGACCTCTCATTTGAAAACGTAGGTGATACAACTGCAACCAATGTTGTCGTTGTGGACTCACTGCCTCAAGAAGTCAGCTTCCTGGACGCCTCTAATGGTGGTGTCTACGATTCAACCAGTCACTCAGTGACATGGTATATTGGCGATCTCGAACCGACTCAACCGGCAGGTACTGCTAATAAATTCAGTGCTGCCTCATCGCGTGGAGATAATTCGGTTGCTAGAGCCAATGAACCTGCAAACTCATATACCATTGATGTGGAGGTTAATTATCCGCTTCCCAATGGTTCTGAATTGCCGAATACAGCCCATATCTATTCAGATGAAGTATTACAGGCTACAGCCACATGGTTAGCCTATGTCATCGCTTCTCCTGAATTTGTATTTACAAAGACTGCAGAGTTGGAGGTCTTTCCTGGCGACACCATCCATTATCAACTGGATGTGGCGAACTGGGGAACCGATCATGCAAGCGGAGTGAGCATTCTGGATACACTCGATTCTCGAGTCACCTTCCTCGGTGCAACTGGAGACTATATCTATGATGCAGCCTCACATTCACTTTCCTGGTACATCGGACCGCTGAATGTTGAGCAAGCCGAGCGTTATTACATTTCAACTACCGTAGATGACATGTTGGGTCATGGTGAGCAAGTTGGAAATCGCGCCTGGATGTTTGCAAACGAATCAGATGCGATTCCTGCTGAAGCACTCACAACCAACATTCTTCCGCTCAGCATTGTTGTAGATGCACAGCCTAGAACAATTCTCGGAAATGGTGCTGCTACATCAACGTTGGCAGCTCATGTTTATTCCTTCCTGGGCAATCCTGTCCCAGATGGTGTTGACGTGAACTTCTATACTGACTTAGGAACAATTCCTGACTCAGTTAAGGTCTCTTCAACTATTGATGGTATTGCATACAGTACACTGGTTTCTGATACAGTTACCTTTGAATCTGTTACGGCTACTCCATATGCGAGAGCCGTTTTTGCACCAACCCAATGGGCAGATGACACGACTCAGGTCACCTTCATAATCGGTGCCTTCGATGGAATTATCTATAATTACGAAGGTATTCCACAAGAAGATGTTAGAGTCGAATTAAGATGCGTGGATACAGGTGCCTATGCTGGACATGATAGCACCAACGCAGAAGGTTACTATCTCATTCCAATCTATCAGAACGATCTGTATCAGATCATTTATACTCTTATTGGAGATAATGGTGTCCCTTACGAGACTATCCAGGAAATACAGATTCAAACACCCACTGAGGGTTCACTGGTTACCAATCTCAATTCTGTTTCAGGCTGGTTATTTGATGAAATAACTGGCGAAATAATCAGGGAAGACAGTATCCTTATCATTGTGAATGGTGAGATTACTGACACCACAGCCACGCTACCAAAATCTTCTGATCATCATATGACCGATTCGACCTACACTGACACCACAGGTCAGTACTTCTTTACCAATCTGTTGCCCGGTATTTACAGTATGACAGTGGTGTACAATGGAATTAGCTCGTACAGTGATGGTGCTCTCGATGTTAATCTAACCATACCAGGACTGTATGTTGTAAATGCCAATGTTACTTTGAGAAGTTCACCCTTCTATATGATTAAGACGGTGGACAAAATTGAAGCAGCCGTTGGTGATACACTCCATTACAGACTGGACTTTGGTACACAGGATGTCACGTTCAACGATTCTATATATGTAACTGATTACTTACCCAATGGACTTGAGTTAATCGCGAACACAGTCTCTACTGATGTGAATACGATATACGACGGGCTGAACCCCATTACCAACGAGATGAACTTCAGAAGAAGTGATATTCAACTTGGGGACTCACTCCACATCGATTTCGATGCCAGGATCACAATGGATGCTGGTCTCGGATGGATTGAGAATAAGGCTCTAATAGCAAGTACGATTGATAGTACCTGGAGTAACAAAAATATTAATTCCAGGGCGAAAACGAAGATCATCTTCCCCTTCCTGAAAGTCACTAAGCAGAGTAATCGTCGCGTTATTGAAATCGGTGATGTCGTTACGTATACTATCAAAATGACCAACACCAGCGCTGATGACATTATCCATGATTTTGTCGTTGAAGATGTGCTGCCTTATGGTTTTAAATTCCGCAAAAATACCAGTTACCTGAATGGCTCAAAGATTAGTAATCCCAATATCCAGGAAGCCGTCGGCAAACGTCTCGCCATGTCCTGGACAATCGGTGATACTTTACAACCTGGTGACACCTTCACGATGAAATACCGCATCATTGCTGGTATGAATAGCCGCGAAGGAACCAACACTAATGAAGTTATAGCAAGGGCACACACTCTGCTGGGCTTCCCCGTGATTTCCAATCTGGCAACTGCTGATGTTGTTGTCAAACCAGGTCTATTCAGCGATCGTGGTCTTATCATTGGTAAGGTCTATTATGACACCAATGCCAACGGAATTCATGATGAGAATGAAGAGACAGTCAAGGCTGTTGAGCTCATCATGGAAAATGGTGCTAGAATCATCACAGACGAATACGGAAAATACAGTGTCCCAGATGTTGAAGCTGGCATGCATGTCATCCGTGTCAACGAACGTACACTCCCAGCCCTGAGCGAGATAATTCTCGATTCTCCAGATTATCTTGGTGATACTCAGAGTAAGATGATACGGGTCGCTGCTGCAAGTATCGCCAAATCAAATTTTGCCCTTCGCCAAATTTCAGTACCTGCAAAACTTTCTGGTACCGCCTTCTTCGATATGAATCGTAACGGTATCTTTGATCCAGGTGAAGAAGTTCAATCTGACATCGTCATGGTCCTGAATGATTCAAAGGCCACCATGACAGATAGTCTGGGTAGATTTACTTTTAATAAAGTAAGTCTGGGTGACCTGCATTTGCGCATTGACGAAAGCAGCCTGCCTTCTTTCGGTAGACTCTTCTCTGTTGATTCGACTGTTGATTCTCTCGGCCTGGCTGCAAATTTATGGGAAGCAACGGTATACTCAGGTGATAGCATTAACATCAACATTCCGTTAGAGAAACTAGAACTTTTCAGTGTCCTTAGTAAAGAGTCAACTCTGGAAATGAAGACAGAGATGCTCACAGAAGAATTTAGACTCCTCGTGTATAAACCCTGGAGTCTCCTGGTCAGAATCGGTTTTGTTTCTGGCTCAGCAACACTGCAGAGTGAAATTTTTAATGAACTCAGGAATATTGGCGATTTAATGAAATGGCAGACCCAGATCAACTTAGATATCAAGGGTCATACAGATCATCTCCCAGTTGCTCCTGGAAGCGGTTTTAGGGATAACCAGGAACTCTCCGAATCCAGAGCCATGGCTATCAGAAACTACCTCATAGAAACAATGGGTATCAGCGAAGATCGCATAAATGCTGTTGGTATGGGTGCTTCTGAGCCTATGCAAGATGGCAGCACCCCAGAAGGTCGCTCCCTGAACCGTCGCGTAGAAATGGTGTTCTACAATGCCGCTGAAGAGGATTCTGAATTCAACCAACTCGAGTTCATGTACGACATCAATTACACAGGCGAGATACCTATAAGTATGGTCCGTTTCCATCAGGAATTACCCCCAGGCTTCATTTATAAACATGGTACAGCTACGATTGACTCTGTCAACCTGGAACCCATCTCAGAAGTTGACAACAGGGATGTCTGGAGCTTTGGCGATTGGGATGCTGAGAAGCATACTGAATTTGATGTAGCCATGAAGCCAGACGATTATGAACTTGTTCAGAATACCGGTGTGGTTTCAGCTCACCTCGAATTACTTGATGAAGATGGAAATCAGATCGTTACAGATACTCTGGAAACTCGCATTTCAACCCTGGTTGAAACCCTATCCTTCAACATGATCCTCGAGGGCACACAGTTTGATGTTGGTTCTGCAGACCTCAAACCTTCCGCCGAACCAAGTCTTCGTAAACTGGGTGACTTCCTCTCCTGGCAGCCGGATATTGAGATTGTTATTGAGGGTTTCACTGATGATCGGGGAAGTCTGGAATTCAATATGCTGTTATCTGACTGGAGAGCTATCAGTGTTAAGAACTTCCTGATAGAAAATTATAATTTGAATCCTGAGAATGTTCATACTCATGGATTAGGCCCTCACTATCCTACAGGCGACAATGAAACCTGGATTGGCCGGGCAAGCAACCGTCGAGTTGAAGTACTGGTAAATGCTGAAGTGGGTGAGGCTGCTCTTCTGGAACTGGATATCATTAAAGAATCACTGCAACAGAAGATTGTTATTCCAGTGAACGCATTTGAAAATATGGCACCCGATTCTGCCTTGAGTATTCCAGCTAACCAATCATCAACATTATTGCTGAATATGAGCTACCCGGCCTATGCGACTGCTGACTCCATTGCTATTACACTAGCGCTTCCAACAGATTTAGAGTATGTTGATGTTGCCGGTACCTTCAAAACATGGGGTCAAGCACTTGAAGCCGGTGGTCTGGAAGTTGTCTCGCCAGTTCAAATCAATGCTCCTGAAGGAGTCGTGGGTGTACGTGAACTCTTTATGAATGTTCAACTGTTTAGTGAAGGACAAGCAGTGTCCAGTAATATTGAGAAAGTGTTGAGAGTAAATTTACATGAATCGGAATCTGGAAATGAATAGACTATTATTATTACTGGCTGGTCTACTCCTATCTACGACACTTTTTGCTCAGATACTCATGCTGGAGCCAAAAGATAATTCAGTGAGTAAGCTGAATAATATTGCAGTTACAGTTGCTGGAAAAGCCGGTTCACCGGTCAAATTATTTGTAAATGATGTTGAAGTAGCCAATGAGATTCTAAGAATTGATGGATTGTTGGATTTTCTAAGTGTTCGGGTTCCTGCCGGTCCAGTCACACTGCGAGTGGAAGCCATAGGTGCTGCAGATCGAATTTTTACCGCCGAAAAGAAGATTCATGTCCTCGGTCCAGTGGGACAAATAAAAAGTGCTTCAGGGGAAATCATGCTGCCTGCTGATGGTAGAAGCATTGGCAAATATAAATTTGAGTTGTCCGATGAGTGGGGCTATCAACTACATGACATCAGGGTAGTGACCTTAAGATTATCTTCAGGTACTTTGACTGATAAGGATATTGATGAGAATAGTTCCGGACACCAGGCTAAGGCAGTCGAAGGCTATGTTTCACTGAGTATTCAGTCGGGCACTGAAGCCAGCGAACGATCAACATTGGATATTCAAGCTGCTGGTTTTAATCAGCAATTCAATGTCAGTTACACCATCCCCGAAGAACCTTTACTCCTGGTTGGTGCAGCCAGTGGTAGTTTTTCTACCTTAGGTCAGGATCAGGACCCAAATGCTTTGCCACATTTTGGCATCATTAATAGAAATAGTACCCAGCTTGGTGATCATGTGCTGCTAGGCGGACGGACTGCCTTCTACGCCAAGGGAAGTATTAAGCCGGGACTGCGCTTGACTGCCTCCCTGGATACCGATAGAGGCTATCTGGATCAGCTCTTTGTTGATGTTGATCCCCAGGAACAATACCCCTTATTCGGTGATGCAAGTACCATCACCTTTGACGCACAGTCCAGATCAAAATTCTTTGCTAAACTTGAACAAAATGAATCCTTTGTGCTGCTTGGTGATTTTAACACCAATATGACAGACAATGAATTCACCGCTTATAACCGTACCTTTAATGGATTGCTTGGTTCTTATCTATATGAGAATCATGAAATCCAAGTTTTTACTACTGCCACGGATAGATCCATGGAGCAGGAAGAAATTAGGGGTGAGGGAATTAGTGGTTTCTACTATCTGAACAACGGTAGCGTAACTCGTTTCTCCGAAAAAATACGAATCGTTACTAAAGACAGATATCATCCTGAAACAACGCTAGAAACCAAAAACCTCACCCGCTTTTTTGATTATGAGATCAACTATGTTGACGGAACACTCATGTTCAAACAACCCATCGCCTCTCTTGATGGCGCGGGGAACCCAATTTTCATTGTGGTGTCCTACGAATTTCAAGGCTCCAATTCCCGATCCTGGATTGGTGGATTTCGCCATAAGAGTAAATTAGGTCCCGGTGAAAAAATCACAGTGGGTACCACCTTTCTCACCGAACAGCGTGCCACAGCCAACTATATGCTATATGGATTGGATGCCAACGTACCTGTAAATGACAAAATTACCATTTCGGCAGAAATAGGTCAATCCCGAAATCCAGATGATTTTGTTGATAGCGTATCTGTTGGGACTGCCATCAAGACGGAAGTTCAGGTACAAAATGTGTACCCGGGATTAAATGTGAACGGCTACATCCGAAATGTAGGGGATAATTTTGTAAATGCCTCACAGGTGGGGGCTGCAACTGAGCGTGGATCAATTAAATATGGTTTGAATGCAAAATATGATTCTAGAAAATATGGTAAAATTACATCAGAGTACTATGATCAAACTGGTTCCCTGGGTACGGCCAATACGATAGATAGCCGTGTGTTCAATATGCATGTGGAGCGTCGTATAAAAGAAAATTCAAACCTTACATTGGGGTATGAAAATGCGCTCAGGGAAAAATTTGATGCCTCAGATAGTCTGTTGAGTAAAGACTACTCCAATCTTCTAAAAGCACAGTATGATGTCTTACTGCTGGAACATATCAAGGCTGTATTTGAGCATGAGCAGAACTTGAGCCTCACCAATAGAACCAAACCTACCAATACCAGTGTTGGACTTATTTATCCAATTACAGAACAACTAGAGGTCTATTGGAAATACCGCTTTATTCAGGGTACAGGGGTTAATCGCCAGAGTGTCCTGGGCTTCAGGTCCAGACTGGGTGAGAACACCGATATTGAAGGTAAATATGAGATTGGTGGAATTACCGGAGATCAACGTAATCGGGCCACACTGGGGTTGAAGAATAAATGGTACTTGCGTGAGGACCTTGTTGTGAATGTTTCCCTTGAAAATACAGCTACTGTAGATTCATTTGAGATTCCAACCCCCAGTCACCAGGCCATGGCTCTTTCATTTGAATATCTACCTGAAGCGCCCTGGAAAGCCATTGGCAAGTATGAGGTCAGAGATGATGCCAATAGCCTTCAACGTGTTATTACTCTTGGTGGCGATATGCGTATCTTTGCTGGTTTTGGTGCCATTGCAAAATTAGATCACTGGGAAAATAGATATAAGGTTGGGAAAATGGGCTCCAATACCCGTGAAAACTATCAGGCAGGTGTGGCATATAGACCACAGGATTCCGATCAGATAAATGCACTTGCCAAGCTGGCTTATGTTTCAGATCGTAACAGTCAGATTGCCACTCCAATACGACAAGACCGCTATATTTTCTCAGTACATTCATACTGGCAAATTGATCGAAAGATTGGATTAGCCTCACGCTTTGCCACCCGGTATGTACTTGATGATGATTCTGCTTTTGATGAGAGTATTAGTACTCAAACCTATTTCTTCCAGTCAAGAGCTGAGTATGCATATACAAATGAATTAAGCGGTATTCTTGATGCACGCTTAATACATATGGCTCCAACTAGTGAGAGTGCATTCGGTCTCGCTGCAGAAGTCGATTATCTGGTTTATCAAAACATTCAACTCGGTGTGGGGTACATCTTGAAAAATTATTCAGATGCTGATTTTAGTTTCCTGGATTATCAGTACCACAACCTGTATTTTGCGCTCCACGCCAAATTCTCTGAGGATATTTTTAACTGGCGTTAAAATCTCCGTCAACTTTTATTGGGTATAGCATTAATTAGTGTTTGTCCATAATCTCTATAATAAACCGTTAAAACGGTTGATTTGTTTAATCTAGTATCAGTAACCCACGACTTAAGTCGTAGGTTACTAGTAATTTGTGCAACATGTAACCGTTTTAACGGTTTATTGTTTTTCTAAAATAACTACTTTATAGAAAGCCATTAATTAATCTATCTTCTCTCATGTCCGGACACTTACACATTGGTACCTGTAGCTGGAAATATCCTTCCTGGGAAGGTCTGGTTTACGATTCAAATAAGCCTGAGAATTTTCTCCGGGAATATGCCAGGAAGTACCAGTCTGTAGAGATCGATCAGTGGTTTTGGTCACTGTTTGGTATCGAAAAAGTGGTCTTACCGAAAGCTGAAGTAGTTCAAGAATATGTGGGATCTGTGCCTGATGAATTTCGTTTTGTTATAAAGGCTCCCAATAGCCTGAGCCTCACCCACCTATACAAGAGTCATACTTCTGGTGAATTGGTAGAAAATCCCCATTTTCTATCTCCCGATCTCTACCATATATTTCTCAATTCTGTGGCTGCAATGCACCCCCAGATTGGTGCTATAAATCTCCAGTTTGAGTATCTCAATAAAGTCAAAATGCCATCACCCCAATTATTTTTTGAACAATTTGTAAACTTCGTAAAATCAATTGATACATCTATACCGCTTTGCATAGAAATCCGGAATCCCAATTTCCTTAATGACAGTTACTTCAAGACTTTAGCTGAATACAATATAGGTCACACCTTTTGCCAGGGTTATTACATGCCCGACATCCAAGAAGTTCATGCAAATTATGCTTCTCTCCTGAAAGGGACCTCAATTATTCGGCTGCTTGGACCGGATCGCCAGGGTATTGAAAAGACCACAGGAAAATCATGGAATCAGGTCGTGGCGGCAAAGGATAAAGAAATACCAGGTATTGCCGATCTTGTAAGAACAATGGTCGATCAATCAGGTATGGATGTCTATCTCAATGTGAATAATCACTATGAAGGCTCTGCGCCAGTAACCATCGAGAAATTGTTATTTTACCTTTAAAACCCAGCAATTTTCATTGCCATTGTGATATGGAAAATTAAGCTGAAGTGTCTGTATTATAAATGGGGAATCGCATGCTATCACAGTTACAAGTTGATGTTGAAAATTTAGCCGCACCTGGCTCTCGCAAGGTGGGCAATACGGGTCATGATAAGGCCGTTGAATATCTCAAAGAACGTATGCAAGAATCAGGTCTTGAAGCTTATTCAGAGGATTCATATGAACTGCTCTACCAGGTTGACTTAACGCCCTACACGAATCTTGCAGGTGTTCGGCCAGGATTAGACCGGACCCTGAAACCAATCCTGCTGGTGGCTCATTATGATACTTGTGGTGACCAACCCGGAGCAGATGATAACGCGGCAGCTATCGCCATCTGGTTTGAAGTGCTGGAAGCACTAAAAAAAATCAATGTGCAAAGAGATATTATATTCCTTTTTCCAGATGCTGAAGAGCCTCCGCGTTTTTTATCAGAACACATGGGTTCCACAAATTTCTATAAAACACAGTTGCAGGAGCCTATCCATGCAGGACTTGTTCTGGATCTAGTGGGGCATGATATCCCCGTCGAAGGATTTGAAGAGTTGCTCTTTATTTTTGGTGCAGAGAGTCACCCGGAATTGGCTGAGGTTTTAACAGAGGCTAAGCTACCAGATGGTCTCAAAAATATTGCCACACTAAATCGATATGTCGGGGATTTAAGTGATCATCACGTCTTGCGTGAACATGGCGAGCCCTATTTATTTTTCACCTGCGGACGATGGGAGCATTATCATCAGATTAGTGATACACCCGAAAATTTAAGCTATGCGAAAATGGCCAGGATAAGCAAATATCTCGTGGGAGTGATTGAAGCTTTAGATTCAAGGGGATTGAACAAAAAAAGACCTGATTATGACCCCGTTGATGTAGAATTGTATCTACTTAAACGCGCCCTGGGACCTTATCTGGATCAGCATGATATCGCTATGAATAATCGCGATGATATTCAAAAATTTGTATTGAGCTGGATCAAGCAACACCAGCTATAGATTAATCAAAGATATACTCTTTAAATCCGCTGGTCATATACTCCTTGAATGATCCATCTGGTTCGCGAGTGATCAGCAAGCCATCCACATCATCCCTATTTTCCAGCCAGATCAGACCTTCCTCTCGTCCCATGACCATCACAGAAGTGGATATGCCATCTGCAAGGAGGCAGGTATTGGCTATGATAGACACAGAAGCCAGGTTGTGATTAATGGGAGAACCGGTTCGAGGATCTATTGTGTGTGAGATGCGTTTGCCCTCAACTTCACGATAATTGCGATAGTCTCCGCTGGAGGCGATGGCCATGTCTGTTAATTGGATAATATGTTGTAGGTCGGCACCTGGAGCTCCACCAAAAGTGGGCCGGTCAATCCCAATCTTCCAGAGTTCACCCTCCTTATTGTGGCCATGCGTCACGATTTCTCCACCAATTTCTACAAATATATTTTTGTGGCCTTTATCCATGAGAAAATTAGCGACATAATCAGCTCCATCTCCTTTGGCGATAGCACTCAGATCAATGGTGATGCGTGGATCAGACTTAGTTAACACCGAATCGCCTACTTCCAATTTGTCACAACCTGTCAATTGGAGCCAGGAGTCAATTTCATCTACTGTGGGGAAACGATTTTCACCCGGTTCAAAACCAAACCCGAAGAAATTAACAATGGGCGCGACAGTTATGTCGAAGGCTCCATCTGAAGCCTTACAAAAATCTAGACCTGCTTTTATGACCTGCAATAATTTTTGGGAAGCGGGGATAGGATGGATACTCTCATTCCGATTGAAACGAGATATTTCACTCTGGTCTTCGTAGGTAGAAAGGATGCGATTAAAATCGAGTAATACGCTATCCACACTGGTTGCAATGGCACTGCGCTCCTTGGAGTCAATGGGACGCCCCGTAATAATGATGTGGTAGGTCGTGCCCATGGTCGCACCATTAAAAGCAAATTGAGCGAACTCAACTGTGTCAGTGCTGCAATTTTCCAGGGAGAGAGGGAGACAAGCTAGTAATGTGACAAAAATAATTTTCGAAATTAAAGTAATTTTTGTATTCATGTAAAAGCCTCCTAAGTGTCTTCAAATCTAACAAAAAAGGTCCGGATAACCCGAACCTTTTATTGTAGTCATTGTAAAGAAAGTTGAATTAGAAACTGTCGTAGTCGATCATCTCTTTTTCAACACCCATATTGTATAGCATATTATCAACAGCGTCCACCATCATGGGTGGTCCACACATGTAATATTCAATATCTTCTGGTGCTTCATGATTGGTGAGGTACTTGTCTGCTACGACCTGATGAATAAATCCAACTGGGCCTTCCCAGTTGTCTTCTTCAAGAGGATCAGAGAGGGCGACATGATAGCTGAAATTTGGGAACTCCTCAGCCAGCGCCTTGAACTCATCATCGTAAAACATCTCACGCTTAGACCGAGCACCATACCAGAAAGATACTTTCCGCTTTGTCCGCTTGGTCTTGAGAAGATCAAAAATGTGGCTACGCATGGGCGCCATTCCTGCTCCACCACCAACATACAACATTTCACGGTCCGTTTCTTTGGCAAAAAATTCTCCATAGGGACCACTTACCATCACCTTATCACCTGGTTTCAGGTTAAAAATGTAGGAGGAGGCCAGACCTGGAGGAACATCCATTCCAGGGGGGGGGCTGGCGATACGCACATTGAGCATTACAATGTTCCCCTCGGCTGGATGGTTGGCCATTGAGTAGGCTCTAAATATGGTTTCATCCAGTTCAGAGTGATAGCGCCACATATTGAACTTATCCCAATCGCCACGATATTCATCCTCGATTGTGAATTCCGAATAATCCAATTTATGAGGCGGAATGTCAATTTGTATATACCCACCAGCACGAAAATCAAGATTTTCACCTTCAGGTAGTTTCACCACAAATTCCTTGATGAAAGTTGCGACATTTTCATTGGAAACAACTTCGCACTCCCATTTCTGGATATTGAAGATCTCGTCTGGAATACGAATATCCATATCAGATTTAACTTTAACCTGACAGGCCAGACGAACATTGTCTTTAATTTCTGAGCGAGTGAGATGAGGTTTTTCAGTAGGTAGAATTTCACCACCGCCCTTGTCAATCTGGCAGGTACACATTCCACAAGTGCCTCCACCACCACAGGCAGAGGGGAGAAAGATCTTCTCTGCGGCAAGCGTTTGAAGCAGGGTCGATCCTGCAGGCGTATTGACGGATTTCTCCTCATCACCATTAATCAGAATCTTGACATCACCGGTGCTCACCAGTTTTGAGGTTGCATAGTTAAGAATCACAACCAGAATCAGTATTGTACCTGTGAAAACGAAGGTACTAAGCAGAATTAAACCAAGAATGCTCATATTCCCTCCTTTACAGACTAATGCCGGAAAAACTCATGAAGGCCATGGCCATGAGTCCCGTGATTAACATTGTAATTCCTAAGCCCCTCAATCCCTCAGGGATATGCGAGTAGCGCAATTTTTCTCTAATGGCTGCCATGGCGGCAATAGCCAGTAAAAATCCAGTACCTGAACCCAGACCAAAAACAGCAGATTCAGCTAAGGTATATTCCCTCTCCACCATAAAGAGTGAAGCACCAAGGATGGCGCAGTTCACTGCAATCAGGGGTAAAAATATTCCAAGTGCACTGTAAAGTGCAGGACTGTAACGATCCACGATCATCTCTACCAGCTGTACCAGAGCTGCGATAACAGCAATGAAGGAAATGAAGCTCAAAAAGCTTAAGTCAACATCGGGCAAACCAGCCCATTCCAATGCTCCAGGAGCCAGCAAGTAATGATTAAGCGCCCAGTTGACGGGTACGGTAATCACTTCAACAAAGATCACAGCAAGTCCCAAACCAATAGCAGTATCAACACGCTTTGAAACCGCCAGGAATGAACACATTCCCAGGAAGTAAGCGAGGAGGATATTATTGACGAATACAGATTCAACGAACAGACTAATTAGATTTTCCATCATTCACCTCCTATTCCGCTACGCCGGTTATGGTACGTTGTACCCAAATAATCAATCCCAATAATATGAATGCCCCAGGTGCCAGCACCATTAGGCCCATATTCTGATATCCAGCTGCATAAGCTGCATCTGGAATGAGCTGGTATCCAAACAGTGTGCCCGATCCCAGAATTTCGCGACCAAATGCCACGGTAATCAGGATCATACTGTATCCCAGACCATTACCAATACCATCCAGGAAACTGGGCCAGGGTTTGTTTTGAAGTGCAAAGGCCTCCGCTCTTCCAAGAACAATACAGTTGGTAATAATCAGGCCTACAAAGACACTAAGCTGCTTGCTGATATCGTACAGAAAGGCCTTTAAAACCTGGTCAACCAGGATAACCAGGGTAGCTATGATGGCTAATTCCACAATGATTCTGATATTCGATGGAACTTTATTCCTGACCAGTGAGATCAGAACATTTGAAAATGACAGAACCAGGATGACGGCGATGGACATCACAATAGCTGTTTGCAGCTGCACCGTTACGGCGAGAGCAGAGCAGATTCCCAGAACCTGTGTTGCAATGGGGTTGTTGTCCATGAGTGGATCCTTGATGAATCCCATATTCTTTTTACTTAATAAACTCATGAGGAACCTCCCCGGACGATATTGAAGTAGGGCTCGTATTTTTCCAGAGTCGTTTTAATAAATTCATTCAATCCATTACCTGTTAAAGTAGCACCGCTGATACCATCCACTTTATGTTCGATACCTTTGGCGCCATCTCGAATTTTACCTTTAACCACTTCGATAGAGATGATCTCACCCTGGCTATTACGGATGGTTTTACCTTTAAAGCTTGATGTAAACCACTCTTTGTCAATTTCACCACCCAGACCAGGAGTCTCGGCGTGACTGTAGAAGGTGATACCCTTAACGGTATTCAGGTCATTCTCAAGTGCGATATAGCCCTTCACCGTAGACCACAAGGCCTTACCCTGAGTGGGTAGACAGTAGGCTACAATTTTGCCATTATCCTGGCGAGTGTAGACCGGTAGAAGATCAGGATCTTTTTTAGGATCCACATCTTCAGCGTTTCGACCCTCAACAAGCTGACCTGTGAGATCAACGACAAAGGTGTTCACGTTCTCGTCATAGAGTGAGAGTAATTTCTCTGCTTCCACGTCTTTGCCCTCAACCAGGCCAAGAACACTCAAAATATTGTATTTGATATCCAATTGAATATTTTGATCCTGACGTTCCTTAAGCAGGGTCGCTGCCGATGCCAGTAATACACTGCACACCATGGTTACTGCAGCAGCAAAACCAAGGGTATATGTTTTGGTTATACGAGGCTTATTTGCCATAATTCAGCCTCCTTTTAATATTCGCCTGAACCACGAAGTGGTCAATCAAAGGCGAGAATACATTCCCAAACAGGATGGCTAACATCATCCCTTCCGGATAGGCTGGGTTGAACACCCGGATCAGAATGACCATGACGCCAATTAAAATTCCATAAACCCATTTACCTGCATTGGTGCCTGCGGCAGAGACTGGATCAGTCGCCATAAATACAGCTCCAAACATGAAGCCACCCATCATTAAGTGATAGTGAGCAGGTAAGCTGCGCATACCGCCAGCAACATCTGCTCCGAAGAATTGAACAATGAGTGCCATACCATAGGCGCCCAGTGTTGTTGCCAGCATGATACGCCAGCTTCCAACGCCCGTGATGAGTAAAATGGCAGCACCAATCAGGATGGCAATGGTTGAGGTTTCACCAATACTACCCGGCACAAATCCAAAGAACATATTGCTCATTGAAAAGCCAGCGCTGTTTAAGGCGTCAACTGCCGGCCCTGTGGAGGCTGCGGCGGCTGCGAGAGGTGTGGCGCCTGTAAATCCATCCAGGGCGACCCACACGCTATCACCAGAAATATTTCCTGGATAGGTAAAGAAAAGAAAAGCACGTGCCGTTAAAGCAGGGTTCAACAAGTTCATACCTGTACCACCAAAGACTTCTTTGCCGATGACGGTTCCAAAAGAAACAGCCACAGCAACTTGCCAGAGTGGAATGGTAGGGGGTAGGGTGAGGGGTAATAGGATACCTGTTACCAGGAATCCTTCATGAATGTCATGGCCATTAATATGACCAAATATCATTTCCCATCCCAGACCCACTGCATAAGTGACAACGATGATCGGGAGTAATTTCAAGAACCCAAACATAAAGGCAGCAAATAAACCCTCTACACCTGCCTGAGCACCTACATTATATGAACCGACCAGAATACTTGGAACAAGAGCGAAGATAACAATGCCCATGAAACGCTTCATATCAATGGAGTCCCTAATATGAGGTCCAGTTGTGGTTCCATGCCCGGGTGAGAAAAGCATAGTATTAATAGCACCAAACATAGGATGAACGATCTTGAAAGGACCTTCCTTAATCTTTACATCCAGATTGGCTAGAAACTGTAGGAGAGATTTCATTTTGATCAACCCTCCTTTTCCATGGTTTCAATGCCCTTTTGGATAATATCACCAAACTCAATTTTCGATGGGCAGATGTAACTACACAATGCGAGATCCTCCGCAGCAACTTCATAAATGCCTAGTTGTTCCATGAGCTCAATATCATCAACCAAAATAGCCTTGCAAAGATGAACGGGCAGAACATCCATTGGGACTACCTTCTCATATTCACCAGTTGAGACAAAAGCTCGTTCTTCACCGTTCATATCAGTAGTTGGAGCAAGTTTCTTCTTGGGAGTTAATTTTGAGAGGAACATGGGCCAGAAACTGTTTGCGTTAAGTCCCAGTCGTAACCACCCAAAAAACCGTCGACCCTCAAGTTCTGGAACAACAGTGATCATATCATCATAAAAACCCACAAACCCGAGAGGTGAACTTTTAGCACCGGTAAGTACATTTCCAGAGATAACGCGCTGAGTTGAACCCTTAAGATCTTGACTGACAAGATCACTAACTTGAGCACCCTCCGTTCCCCTGACATAATGACCCTTTTCTAATTCGGAGCCTGTCAAAGCATATGTTTTAGCGCCAGGATATTCACCAGTCGCTAGGAGACGGCCAATTTGTGAAACATGGCGAGGGGAGATGTACCAAACCTTTTCTCCAGAAAGAATACGGTCTATGTGGTGAATTTGGACCCCAACATTTCCAGCAGGATGGGGACCGGAAAATTCATGCAGTTCAACTCCACTAATAGTAGAGAAAAATGCTTTGGTCTTTGCTGAAGCCGATAGATGGATTTTGCCCGGTGTTAATATTGAAAGCAAATTAATGCCCAATTGGAATTCTTTGTCCAGCCCATCCAGAAGCAGGTCAGATTCTGCCTGCAAGGGAGCTGAGTCAACTGCCGAGATGAAAATGGCTTTGGGTGAGCCATCCAGATCTGCGATCCTACTAAATGGACGCTGCCGGATGACTGGCCAGAGTCCACTATTGAGCAAAACTTCTTTGGCCTGACTGATGGAAAGGGCATTGACCTGGTCTGAAGTATAACTTTCAAATTTTTCAGCAGCATCTCCAGCAACATCAATGATGACGCGTTGAATAACTCGTCGCTCTCCACGGACCACATCGCGGACAGTTCCCGCAGCTGGTGATCTAAAAAGAATCGCAGGCTTCTGTTTATCAACAAAGAGAATTGATCCACGGCTGACTTTATCTCCAGCTTCGACTTTCATCGCGGGCCGTAAGCCGCGAAAATCGATGGGTTGGACTGCAACCGCTGTGGTTTTCGGGGCTTTTTCTACACGTCGCTCTGCGCTGCCTTGCAGTGGTATGTCGTAGCCCTTTTTAAGTTTAAACATTCCCATTAGAATGTGTCTCCGTATTGGTTTTATTCACTTTATTAGATGCCTGCAATCTGAATACAAGCCCTCTGAAGTGAACCCATTTTCGAACGGTTTTATGTACATTTTCATAGAGCACTTGTCAAGGTGTTCATTTAAGCTTCTACATATTTACAAAATATATGCCATAAGAATTCAATATATTCCAGAATGACTGCCAAATGACAATTATGCCAAAGAATTGTACCCTAATATTTAGCAAAAAATGCTGGGTCAATTACTCATTTTTTCTGTTTTCAGGGTGACTATATTGAACAATGGCAATCACACATCTCAAACCAGAATCCTACGGGACCTGGAAAGAATATTACTGGACTTATCAGAACAAATTAGCAGAGCTCCACTATATCCCTCTTTTTGCTCAATGGGGAGTCCCTTTAGCAGGTAAGAAAGTGCTGGATGTGGGTTGTGGGGATGGTGGATTTACGGCTGCTCTCGCTGAAGCAGGTGCACGCTGTACTGGGGTAGAGGTCAAGGATTTTAAATGGGAGAAGACCCACGCAAATTTACGATTTATCCAACAGGATATCCTGTCGGATGAAGCTCAGTCAGTTCTAGGGGATGATTATGATATCATCATTCTCAGAGATGTCATCGAGCACATATCCTTAAAGAATAAATATGAATTTATGGCTGCTTTACGGAAATTTACATCTCCAAAGGGCCTCATATTGATGACCTTCCCACCCTTCTATTCTCCTTTTGGTCTTCACCAACAGACTTTCCTAAAATCTTTCTTAAAAAAAATGCCTTATCTGGGTTGGATTCCTGGATCAATCCTGGATATTCTGCTCAATTTGTTTGGCGAATCTGACAAAGCTCGAGCCGATGTAAAAGAGATTCGAGAATGCCAGATGACCCTTAGAAGATTCAAAAAAATGGTGAGACAACTAAACTACCCTATTGAAAATGAGAAATATTATCTGATTCGACCATCTCATGAGTTGCGCTATGGGTGGAAATTAAGAGAATCCCGGCTGATAAGAATACCCATCTTGAGGGAGATCTTCATTCTTGGATCGGTTTTTAAATTGTCGATGTCGCAGGATTAGTTTTCCCATAAATCCTTTTATAGAATTCATTCACATCTGAGATTTTATCCATCTGAATACCCCTCAGAATTCAGCAATTAATCAATTTAGTCTTCCAAATTTTCACTCCACCCGAAAATGCATGAAACTCATTGCCCACCCATGGTCGGCCGTCTATCTTCGGCGGCTTTATGTCAATCCCATTTATCGTATATATAATGTATTATATATATAGGGGATTTAATAAAGCCTGTAGTCGACACGATAGGAAACTGGAGTCATGTTAGAACAACTGTCACAAAATCTGGAAGGTGTTTTCAAGAAACTTCGCGGTCAAGGGAAGTTATCGGAAGCCAATATTTCAGATGCCATGCGGGAAGTTCGGCGGGCTTTGCTTGAAGCAGATGTCAACTACAAAGTCGTTCGAACATTCATCAACTCCATAAAGGAAAAAGCTCTCGGTTCTGAAGTCCTGCGTTCTATCACGCCCGGCCAACAAATCGTGAAGATCATCCATGAAGAATTGATCGTCCTCCTTGGAGAGAAAACAGTAGATCTTGAACTTTCAGGAAATCCAGCCATCATCCTCTTGGTGGGTCTTCAAGGTTCTGGAAAAACAACTACATCAGCAAAACTGGCAAGAAATTTACGGAAAAGCGGTCGTCAACCACTTCTGGTGGCTTGCGATGTTTACCGTCCTGCAGCCATAACCCAGCTTCAGGTACTTGGGAAACAGTTAGATATCCCTGTCTTTGCAGACGAAGGTAATCAGGACGTTGTCCAGATTGCCCAGGCTGCAATCAGAGAATCCGTGCGTTATCCAGCCAATGTGGTCATTGTCGATACTGCTGGTCGATTACATGTTGATGCAGACATGATGGATGAAATCAAGCGACTCCAAAAGGCCCTGAAGCCTGCAGAGACCCTGTTTGTGGCGGATGCTATGACAGGACAGGATGCTGTGAATGCAGCCGGTACTTTTGCAGAAACAGTGGATCTTACAGGTGTTATTCTCACCAAACTTGATGGTGATGCCCGTGGTGGTGCAGCTTTGTCTGTACGTGAAGTCACTGGAAAACCAATCAAGTATATTGGTGTAGGAGAGCATCTGGACAAGCTGGAAACTTTCCACCCTGACCGAATGGCTGGTCGTATTTTGGGCATGGGAGATATTGTCTCCCTGGTGGAAAAAGCCCAGCAGGATATTGACGTCGATGAAGCTGCAAAACTTGAAGAAAAAATGCTCAAAAACACCTTCGATCTGGAGGACTTTAAGCAACAGTTAAAGCAGCTGAAATCCATGGGACCAATAGGCGATTTAATGTCTATGATCCCTGGTGTAAAAGGAATAAAAGATGTTGATATTGATGAAAAAAGGTTGACTAGGATTGAAGCAATCATTAACTCTATGACCCTTGTGGAAAGGCATCGCCCTCAGATACTTGATGGTAGTCGCCGAAAAAGAATAGCAAGAGGGTCTGGAACAAAGGTTCAGGATGTGAATCAGTTGATAAAGCAGTTCCAGTCAATGCGGAAGATGATGAAGAAATTTGGAAAAAT
>JABIFX010000051.1 GCA_018650445.1 Fidelibacterota bacterium | reverse complement strand
TGCCTTCCCAGAGGGAAATCAGGGGATGCTTATGGGTCGTGGAGTTGCCCTTCTTTCTGGTTTGCCAAATACCACTACCGGTAGCACAGTAAACCGTTTTTGCGGCTCTTCCATGGATGCACTTCATCAGCTGAGCACCGCCATCATAGCTGGTGACAAAGAGATCGGTATCGCAGCAGGTGTGGAAGACATGTTTGGTGTCCCCATGGGTGGTTATAACCCCGATTTTAATCCAGATCTATATGAAATTGATTATTACATGGGGATGGGTGAAACCGCTGAAAATCTTGCTCAAGAACTAGATATCAATCGCGATGACCAGGAAGCATTCGCCATTGCCTCACACAAAAAAGCACTGGCAGCTCAAGCAGCTGGAAAATTTGATAATGAAGTGGTTCCCATTGAAATTGAGGGCATTCGTGTCACCAAAGATGAGGGTCCCAGAGAACCAGATGTGGCTAAGATTAAATCACTTTCTCCTGCATTTTTAGAGGAAGGCAGTATTACTGCAGCAACATCCAGCCCTATCAGTGTTGGCGCTGCAGCTGTGCTTGTCATGAGCAATACCAAAGCTGAAGAATTAGGGCTTAAAGTCAGAGCCAAAATCATCTCCCGTGCTGTAGCTGGTGTAGATCCAACTCTTATGGGATCGGGACCACTTCCTGCTACTGAAAAAGCGCTCAAGAATGTTGATATGACCCTGGATCAGATGGATACCATTGAATTGAACGAGGCTTTCGGAGCTCAATCACTCTATGTCATTCGCAAGGGAGATTGGCCAACGGAGAAGATCAATCTGAATGGTGGAGCCATTGCACTTGGACATCCACTGGGTTGCTCAGGAGCCAGAATTGTAACCACATTGCTCAATGTGATGGAACAGAACGATACAAAATACGGTTTGGCAACCATGTGTATTGGAACCGGACAAGGTATCGCAACAATTATCGAGAGGATTTAATCATGGCATTAAAGGTAGAGAAGGTAGCCGTTCTGGGCGCCGGAGTCATGGGCGCGCAGATTGCGACTCACCTATCAAACGCCGGAATTCCCAGTTACCTCTTTGATATGAATCAGGAACTGGCGGTGCAGGGCTTGGAGGGCATGAAAAAGCTAAAACCTAGTCCAGTATACAATCCCAAAACTTTGGAGATGATAACACCCTGTAATTATGATGATCATCTTGACAAGATTGGTGAAGTGGATTGGGTTATTGAAGTTATTGCCGAACGGCTCGATTGGAAACAAGGACTCTTTGAGAAAATAGTTCCGAAGATGAATGCTACGGCTATTCTGACCAGTAATACTTCGGGTCTTTCTCTGGCTGATATGGCGGCCTCATTACCTGCTGATATGAAGAAACGATTCTTCATTACTCATTTTTTCAATCCACCTCGTTATATGAAGTTGGTTGAGTTGGTGGGCGGACCTGAGACAGATATGGAAGCCATGCAGGACATTGCTACATTTTTGGAAGATGACCTGGGAAAAGGTGTCGTTTGGGCCAAAGATACAGCCAACTTTATCGCCAATCGTATTGGTGTGTACGGTATGATGTTGACCTTGAAATTGGCCAGAGAAAAACGTCTGAATGTTCCTGATGTGGATGCATTGACCGGTACTCTGATTGGGCATATGAAATCAGCTACTTTCAGAACCGCTGATGTGGTTGGTCTGGATACTCTGGTACATGTGGCTGAAAATGCTTATGATAAGGGTGAGGATGATGAGGAACGCGATATTTTCCAGATTCCGGACTACTTACAATCCATGCTTGATAACGGTTGGTTAGGACAGAAAACCAAAGCAGGATTTTATAAAAAGGTAGATAAGAAAACCATTCTCTCTCTCAATCTGGATACTCTGGAATATGAGCCCTCGGTTAAGAAGAAATACGATGCGATAAGGGTTTCTAAAAATGAAACCTATCTACCCGGGAAATTAAAAAGTCTGGTAAGTATTGACGATGTCGCCGGAAAATTTCTCTGGGAGTTGAATGCTGGTATTTTGATTTATTCAGCCAATCGCTTACCTGAGATATCAGATGACATTGTAAATATTGATAACGGTATGAAATGGGGCTTTGGTTGGGAATTCGGACCCTTTGAAGTCTGGGATGCCTTCGGATTAGCCGAATCTGTTGAACGGATGAAGAGTGACGGTCGCAAGATTCCTGCCTGGGTGCAAACCATGCTCAATAAGGGGTTCACGTCCTTCTACGGATTTGATGGAAAGGTTAAGACCTATTACGATCCATTAAGCGAATCCATGCAGCCAGTTCCTACACACCCGTTAGCTGTTGATTTTAATGTCATCAAGAAAACTGGTGGTCTCATCAAGAAGGATTGGTCAGCTTCGTTGATTGATCTGGGTGATGGTGTTGCAGCTGTGACCATGCACTCTGTGCTACAGCCAACCTTTAACCCAATTGATGGTTCAATTATCGGCATGCTCGACCAGGCAGTTGATTGGGTAACTGAGAATAACTACAAGGGTTTGGTTATCGCCTCAGAGGCGACCCATTTCTCCGCTGGAGCTAACCTTGCATTAATGCTGCGTGCTATTGATGAAAAGGACTGGGAAGGTCTGGACGCCATGAGCAAGGCTATGCAGGATACCCTCCAAAAAGTGCGCTTTGCTCCATTTCCTGTGGTGGCAGCACCACACTGGATGGCATTGGGTGGTGGATATGAAACCATTGGTGCCTGTGATCGCATTGTAGCAGCAGCCGAATTGTATACAGGTCTCGTAGAAGTCGGAGTTGGATTAATACCTGGAGCAGGTGGTAATCTTAGGATGATCATGAAAGCACAAGATCGTCTCTCCAAGGGTCGCGCTGGCGCCTTCCAGGTTGCTCAGAAAGCCTTTGAAGCTATTGGTTTTGCCAAGGTTTCTATGTCAGCTAAACATGCTGTCTCAATTGGATATCTCACGAAGGACGATATCATCATTGTCAATCAAGATCATCGTGTTTCACGTGCCAAGTCAGAAGTCTTGTCCATGAGTGAAAACTATCAAGCACCTGAGTTACGGACAGATCTATTCCTGCCCGGAAAGGGTGGAAGATTGGCTGTCAAGAGTACTGTGAAGGGCTTCCTGAAATCAGGGAAAATCTCTGAGCACGATGCATTCATTGCAGAGAAACTGGCTTTTGTACTCACTGGTGGTGATAAAGGGGGGATTATGAGACCCCTTGACGAGCAATACCTTCTCGATCTAGAGCGTGAGGCATTTGTTTCACTCGGTGGAGAACCAAAAACCCGCGCACGTATAGAGTACATGTTGAAACGAGGGCGACCTCTTAGAAACTAACTGCATCTCAGTTTTTCCGTTTTCCTATGGATGCAATCATATGGAAAGGCGGCGATTTTATCGTCGCCTTTTCTATTTATAAAATCATTTTAATAATTAACTTACTCCATAATCACTTATACCGCAGCACTTTAAACTTGGAATAATACCATTGGGTTAGTACATGAATAACGAAGAAAAACAACAAATACGTGATCGCATCAATTCAGAAATTGTGAGTGCCACCGAACAGGTCATTGAGCTCAAAGAAATGACCCAGCCAATCGCCCCCGATGCTGCTATTGGACGGATATCCCGTATGGAAGCTATAAACAACAAAAGTGTCAATGAACTTCTACTATCAAAAACAGAATTCAAACTCCAAAAACTCGAAGCCTCTCTGGCTTTCATGGATAAGGATGACTACGGTCTTTGTCGAGCCTGCAAGCAACCCATTCCCCTGGGACGTCTGATGATGCTACCTGAATCAGATAAATGCGTGAACTGCGCCTAATTAGGAGATACTACAGTGGACAAAGTTAAATTGGCTATCGGGCTTTTTGCCATGATATCGGTTTCCTGTATACCAAAATCAGAAGGTGTACATCAATTGAATGAAACTGATCCATATATTTGGCTGGAAGAGGTAGAAGGTGAGCGTGCTCTGAGCTGGGTGAGGGAACAGAATGCCATTACCCTTGCAGAACTCCACGCCGACCCACGATTTGAACAATTTGAGAGTGAGGCGTTGGCTATCTATGAAGCAAAAGATAGGCTGGTCTACGGTAAAATCCGCGGAGATTTTGTCTACAATTTTTGGCGAGACGATGTGCATATCAGAGGTATCTGGCGCCGGTCACCTCTCCAACCATATCTGGATGGCAAGCCGGCATGGGATGTCTTGCTTGATATTGATGCGCTGGCGGAGACAGAGAGTGAGAACTGGGTCTATAAAGGGGTATCTGGGTTACCTCCAACATACAATCGATTCCTTGTTGAGTTATCCCGAGGTGGCAAAGATGCAGTTGTTGTCCGAGAATTTGATGTCTCTACGCGATCGTTTATTGAGGATGGGTTTTACGTCGCTGAAGCAAAATCTACGGTCTCATGGATCAATGAAAACAAGATATTCGTTGCCACCAATTTTGGACCAGGGAGCATGACCTCGAGTGGCTATCCCGCCAGCATGAGAGTATGGACTAGAGGCGAAGATTTGGCTAAAAGTCCTGAAATCGCTAGAGTTCCCACCGATAATGTTGGACTCTGGGGATGGACCACATTCACATCAGAACAGAATTATTCGCTGATCAGTAAATCAAAAGATTTTTGGACCCATGAGATTTTACTCCTCGATGAAAATATGGGCACAACAAAAATAGAACTTCCCATTGATGCTGATTTAAAGGGAGTCTGGAAAGATCAAGCGTTCGCTCTCCTACGGTCAGATTGGATGGGGAGTAGCAAAGGGTCACTCATCGCCCTCGATCTTGCAAGCAATCACAAAACTGATGTTTTCATTCCCGATGCGAAGAGCGCAATTTTAAGTGTAAATTTTTCCTCCTCGCATCTTCTGCTAACAATTCAAGAAGACGTTGTGGATAAGGTGTTGCGAGGAATCCTCAAAGATAATATCTGGGTGCTTGAGAATCTTGATCTTCCCCAGGGAGGAACCATTTCCATCTACGGGGCAGATCCATTGAACGACAATTTCTTTTATACTTACAACGACTTGATAACTCCTACGACCCTGGGATACTTTGAGGATGCAATGGCTGGTCCAAAAGTTATTAGACAGTCTCCAGCACGCTATGACAGTGAAAACCTTGAGGTGAATCAAAAGTTTGCAACCAGTAAAGACGGTACAAAAATTCCCTACTTTCTTGTAAGCTCGAAGGATATGGCTTTGGATAGTAATAATCCGACACTCCTTTACGGTTATGGTGGCTTTGAAGTATCAGAAAAATCGCAGTACTGGTCAAAAACTGGAAAACTCTGGATGGAAAAAGGAGGTGTCTTTGCTCTAGCCAATATTCGAGGTGGTGGGGAATATGGACCAGCCTGGCATCAAGCAGCTCTGAAAACCAATCGCCATAAGTCTTATGAAGATTTCATCGCCATCGCGGAACAATTAATCAGCAACAAAATTACCCGTCCTGAAAAATTAGGAATTATGGGTGGTAGCGGTGGAGGACTCCTGGTAGGAGCCGTTTTTACCATGCGACCTGACCTTTTTAATGCCGTCGTTTCACAGGTTCCGCTTTTAGACATGTTACGTTACCATAAGCTTCTGGCAGGCGCAAGCTGGATGGGTGAGTATGGCGATCCAGATGATCCAATCGAAGGGGCTTATTTGAAAAAGTATTCACCTTACCATTGTCTTTCTGCCGATAAGAAATACCCAATGCCCATGTTTACCACATCAACCAAAGATGATCGGGTGCATCCAGGTCATGCTCGTAAAATGGTTGCGCGGATGAAAGAGCAGGGACATCCCGTGATGTATTATGAGAATATCGAAGGTGGACATGCTGCCGGGGCCAACTTGAAGCAATACGCAACCAGGGCAGCTATAGAATATACCTATTTACATCGGATGTTGATGGATTAGCGTTTGAGCTAGATAACGACTAGCAAATACGAGGGAGTTGTTCACCTACTGGCATATCGACAATTCGATTGGCTCCCAATCCTGTCTGCATAGCCACGATTCCAGGATGCCTGTCAGTTACTTCCCCAATTATAGTTGCCGATTTTCCATGTTCATTATCATGCATGGCCTTCAGCATTTCATCTGCGACATTTGATGGCACAATTGCTACTAACTTGCCTTCATTGGCCACATAGAGGGGATCAATTCCTAATATCTCACAGGCTCCCCGTACATTCTCCTTCACAGGAATGGTATCCCCATAGAGTTGAATTCCTACTTCGGAGGATGAAGCGAATTCATTTAGTGATGTGGCCAGACCACCACGAGTTGGATCCCTCAATGCATGAATTTGGGTGCTTACAGTGAGCATATCCTGGACAAGATGATTTAATCCTGCTGTATCACTTTCTACAGTGGACTGAAAGGATAAACCCTCACGTGTGGTCATGACAGCCATCCCATGATCTGCAAGTGTCCCCGATAGGAGGATTTTATCCCCGACCTCAAGATTTGAGGCTGAAATGTCGACACCGTCTGGGACAAAACCAAAACCGCTGGTATTGATAAACAGTTTATCGCAGCTGCCACGATTGACAACTTTAGTATCTCCAGTTACGATCTGGACGCCAGCAAGTTTAGCTGCTTTTTCCATGGAGAGGACAATCCGGTGCAGCGTTTCGAAGGGAAGACCCTCTTCCAGTATAAAACCGACACTCAGATACTCAGGTATGGCACCGCTCATAGCAATATCATTTACTGTGCCGTTAATGGCCAGATCACCAATATCTCCTCCAGGAAAAAAGATGGGATCAACCACGAAGGTATCTGTGCTAAATGCAATACGTCCACCAGGATTTTCAAGGACTGCCTGATCTTCCATTTTCTCTAAAGTACTGTTCATGAAACGGGGCAGGAAGATTTTGTCAATCATCTCGTTGGAGAGTTTCCCTCCGGCACCATGAGCTAGTTGAACAGTGTCATGACTTAGGATGGGAACGGGACAGGATAGGGCTTCAGGAAAATCCATTGTTGGGCTCACTTCTCTCAGTATTTATTCTTCACTCAGAATGCGTTGATATTTATAGTAGGCAGCACAAGCACCTTCACTTGAAACCATGGTCGCCCCCAGAGGATTTTGAGGTGTGCATTCCTTCCCGAACGCTGGACAATCATGAGGTTTCTTCAACCCCTGAAGGATGACCCCGCTGATACACGCTTCGGGTTCTTCTGTATGGATATCGCCGACAGAAAATTTCAACTCTGCATCAAAGGCTGCGTAGTTTTTTCGGATTTTAAATCCGCTGACTGGAATTTCTCCAATACCGCGCCATTTGCGGTTGGCAATTTCGAAGACATCCTTGATCAGAGCCTGAGCGGGTTGATTGCCACCTTGCTCGACAATTCGGGCATATCTATTCTCAACATTATGGGTTCCTGCTTCCAATTGTATTACAGTATGCAGAATTCCATCCAGCACATCCATAGGCTCAAAGCCAGTGATGACAATGGGGACTTCATATTTCTTGGCAATTGGATCATACTCATCCCAACCCATGACGGTACAGACATGTCCTGCAGCGAGATAACCCTGAACTCGATTAGCGGGAGAGGAGAGGAGAGCTTCCATGGCAGGTGGAACCAGGACGTGGCTGACCAACTCACTGAAATTAGTCAAACCTTCTTTGGCTGCTTGAGCCACAGCCATGGCATTGCCGGGTGCAGTAGTTTCAAAACCGACAGCAAAGAAGACGACTTCTTTATCAGGATTTTCGCGAGCGATCTTCAAGCTTTCCAGGGGAGAAAATACAGTACGAACATCGCCACCTTCTGATCTCACCATAAATAGATCTTTATGGCTGCCCGGAACCCGGAGCATATCGCCGAAACTGGTGAATATCACATCAGGCCGACCTGCAATTTCAATAGCCCTATCGATGATTTCCAAAGGGGTAACGCATACTGGGCAACCTGGTCCATGCACGAGTTCAATCTCTTTTGGAAGTACTTGATCTATTCCATTGCGGATGATTGAGTGTGTTTGACCACCGCAGATCTCCATGATGACCCAGGGCTGAGTGGTAACGGAATGAATTTCCTTAAGAATTTCCTTGGCGACGGCGGGATCGCGGAATTCGTCGAGATACTTCAATCTGGACGCTCCAGCTTTTCCAACTCAATTCCCTCAGCATTAGCACGATCTATCAAATCATCCCATGCATCAAACGAGTTCTTAGCTTCCTCCTCGTTAAGTACGGACAAAGCAAAGCCAGCGTGGACGATGGTATATTGGCCAATCTCAATTTCTGGTACATACTCCAGACAGGCCTTACTTACCGATCCGGCAAAATCAATATTGCCCATTTTAAGGCCATTTTCATCAAAGACTTCTAATAGTTTACCTGGAATAGCTAGACACATAAAAATAGGGACCCTTCATTTCAGAAAATTTAATCATGAGCTATTAATTTACTTTTGCAAATACTTTAGACCAATAGCAACCTGACCTAAAGCAAGACCCCCATCATTGCATGGTACCTGCTGATGTGTGAAGGTTGAGAATCCTTTTTGGGCCAATCCTGCGAGCAAACCTTCAAACAACAATCGATTTTGAAACACGCCACCGCTGAGAACAATTTTTTCAATTCCTTTTTCACTGCGAAGCTCCTCGCATATTCGTACAAAAGTATGGATGAGGCTGTTGTGAAACCATTGACTAAGCTGGCTAACATTACGACCTGTATCTATCCTCGATAACAGGTTCTCTAATACGGACTTAATGGGAATGATGTATTTACCATCAGTCAGAGTTGGTGCAAATATGCTATAATCCTTACCCAACTCATTCTGAGCTACCTGCATGAATTCAATAGCTGCCTGAGCCTCATACCTGATTTCCTGCCTTCCTCCAGAAAGTGCTGCAACCGCATCAAATAGTCGCCCACAACTGCTGGTTAGAGGTGAATTTATGTTTGCATCAAGCATTTGAATGATAGGCTGAATATCACGATCCTTCAAAGCAGGTGAATCTGGCAGATTGCTGTCAAAGACTTGATGCAGATAGCTGAGACCAATACGCCAGGGTGACTTGATGGCAGCCTCTCCTCCTGGGAGGGGCATAGGCTCGAAATGAGCCATTCTCTCAAAACCGTTTGCATCTCCTAGGAGGAATTCTCCTCCCCAGATGGTCCCATCAGTCCCATAGCCAGTTCCATCCATGATGATACCAATCACAGGGCCATCCAGATTGTTTTCTGCCATGCAGGCAGCGAGGTGGGCATGGTGGTGCTGAACCCCAAGCAGTGGGATGCTTTGATCCTTAGCCCATTTGGTGGAGAGATATTCGGGGTGGAGATCATGGATAATGAGTTCGGGCTCAATTTCAAAAATTTGCTGGATATGATCGATGGTCATCTGGAAAAACTCAAAGGCTTCCAGATTTTCAAGATCGCCAATATGTTGACTCAGAAAAACTTTCTCATCCTTCGACAATCCAACCACGTTTTTGAGCTCACCACCCACGGCAAGTACCGATGGACCCTTATTCTGCATAAAGATGGGACGTGGTGCGAATCCTCTACTGCGACGAATAGGACGAATTGTTCCAGACATTTCCATGACCACAGAATCATCGCTTCGTAAATAGATATCGCGATTATGTAGGAGGAAATAATCCGCCAGACCAGATAGGCGGTCAAGCGATTCGTCATTGTCGATACAGATGGGTTCCTCACTGAAATTTGCCGAGGTCATGACCAATGTATCCAGTTTCTCCGACAAGAGTAAGTGGTGGAGTGGGGTGTAGGGGAGCATAACTCCCAGTCGGTCATTACCAGGTGCAATATTTGAGGCAATTTTGGCATTTGCTTTTGAAGTACAAAGCACAATAGGCGCTTGAATGGAGAGAAGGGTCGCCCTTTCTTCCTGGTTGAAATCTACTAGTTCCTGGGCAGTATCAATACCTCTTACCATCAGAGCCAGAGGTTTTTCATCACGCCCTTTTACCAGTCTTAATCGGGCGATAGCATCCGCATTGGTGGCATCTACCGCAAGATGGAAACCTCCAAGACCTTTAATGGCTAAAATCTTGCCCCCTACCAGCAAATCAATGGTTTTTGAGATTGAATCCCTGGAATCGATCCTCTCACCTTTCTGATCTGTCAGCCAAACCTGGGGACCACATTCAGGGCATGCGTTGGGTTGGGCATGAAAGCGCCGATCTGCTGGATCCTGGTATTCAGTATGACAGACCTCGCAAAGTGGAAAATGCTTCATTGAAGTGAATCGCCGATCATAGGGAATATTTTCAATAATTGTATAGCGGGGACCACAATTAGTGCAGTTGATGAAGGGATATCTGTATCTACGATTATGCTCATCGAAGAGTTCATCCTTGCACTCATCGCACAGCGCAACATCTGGAGAAATCAGTGTTGAAACTGAAGCATTATCGTGGGAAGTCACAATGGTGAATTCAGAATCCTCCAGAATAGGAATTTCTTCTAGTTTGACTGAGATAATGGTTGAAAGGGGGGGCGCTTCGGAGCGTAAACGAGCATCAAACTGCTCAAGCTGTGATAAGCTTCCCTGAAGTTCAACCTTGACACCATCCGAGGTGTTGTAAACAGATCCAACGAGCCCGATATCCCTGGCGAGCGAATAAATAAAGGGGCGGAATCCCACCCCCTGAACGATTCCGTTGATTGTCAGTCGACGTCTCAACATTGTTTTTTCAACCAGACTATTTTTTTAACATTTCCTTCAGCCAATTATACCACGTTTCCATGCCTTCACCTGTGGTGGCTGAAACTTCAAAGAATTGGAGATGGTGGTTCACCTGAAGCGCGTACTCCTTACACTTCTCCACGTCAAATTGCACGTAGGGCAGCAAATCAATTTTGTTGATGATGCAAATATCGGCTGCATCAAACATAGTGGGGTATTTGAGGGGTTTATCTTCCCCTTCAGTCACGCTGATGACCACGACCCGTTTGTCCTCACCCAGATCAAATAGAGCCGGGCAAACCAGATTTCCAACATTTTCAATAAAGAGAGCAGAATTGTCCTGTAACTTTAACTCACCATAGGCTGTATGAATCATTTCAGCATCAAGATGGCAGCCATTGCCAGTATTAATCTGTAAAACAGGGACACCAGTTTTTGCAATGCGATCAGCATCGTTCATGGTTTGTTGATCACCCTCGATGACTGCGCTGGGAATCTCTTCCTTCAAGGTAGCCAGGGTCTTTTCCAAGAGGGTGGTTTTTCCGGAACCAGGAGAACTCACCAGATTGATGGCGAATACATTTTTGGCTTCGAAGTAGCCACGGTTCCGTTGTGCCAGTAAATTATTCTCTCCCAGGATATCCTGTTCGATAGCAATAGTTCGGTCATGAGAATGATTGTGCTCGTGACTATGATCATGGGCATGATCATGATGATGTCCATCTCCATGATGATGATCCGCGCCGTGTTTCCTGAAAGTCGTACTATCAGATCCACATCCACAGGTATCGCACATATTCAAATCCTTTCAATAAATATTAATTTACGCTTACAGCCCTCAGCTTGAGTTCACGTCCTTGGAGAATATCAATTTCATAGCTTTCACATTTAGGACAGAGGGCCATGAATGAGTCTATTTCAAAAGTATGATTGCACTTTTTGCAGCTTGCCCTGGCAGTCACCTCATTGATTGACAGGGTAGAATTCTCAGCCAGAGTCCCCTTGCACACAGATTCATAGCAAAAATTTAGAGAATCGATCATGACCCCCGACAATTTTCCCACCTCTAGCTCTATGTTGGATATTGAGCTCGCGCCATCCTTTTCAGCCTCTTTACAGGCGATACTGATAATATTCATGGCGATTGACATCTCATGCATAAAATGCTGCTCCCGTGCTTTCCTTGCTCAATGAATCAAGGGCAATATTAATGCCGATTTGTAGGAGTTCAAGGAATTTACCTTGGATTAATCTCCCAATGTGGCGGATACCAGGGTTACCCTGTTTTGAATATTTTCAGCGGTATCAAGATTGAAATTATCGAAGAAAATTTTATCAGTAATAAATTCAACCTGGTTTCATGCATAGGCGGGTTGAAAAAATAGTAATGTTGTCATTATCGCCACCCATCTAAAATTGGATAAAAAAAGGGCTACATTACTGCAGCCCTCGGTCGTAATTGGTAAACTGAGGTTTACCACCCCGTCCTGAAATATTTAACAACCACCAGCAGGAGCCTTTTTCTTTTTCCTGCGTTTTATTTTGGGTTTATCTGCTTTGGTTTGTGTTGGTGCTGTTAAGGCGGCACCACTGCCACCACCAAAGACACCACTGGCTGCTTTTCTAAAATCATATTTAGCAAATTCTTCATCCGGAGAAGTCGAGGCTGGTTTTTGGGGGTTCATAATGGTATCAAACCAGTAATTCAAACCGCCCTGCATGACATAATTATTTTCAAAACCCAACTGACGTAAAATCATCCAGGCCTGATGTGAACCTATGGTACCATTGGAATAAAGCACATTCATTTTGATGCCTTGGTCCACATAATCCCGATTTTCATCTTTGAGAATTGCTGAAATGGGAATATTAATAGCACCTTCCAGATGATATTTCTGGAACTCATCGGGTGTACGCACATCGATGAGCTGAAGGCTGGGGTCTTTTGAGACTAGCCAGTGAGCCACTTCATCGGCTGTCACCATTTCAGCGGCACCCTGAACTTCCACCAGCATGTCTTCAGCAGTAAGTTTATATGGTTTTGTTGTATTCTCGGGAACCATGGCAATGACCACTCCGAGAAGAATCAAACCCACAAAAATGACATTTTTAATAGTCATATCAATACTCCTCTCTTGGCCATCTTTTTTCAGCCAGTTCACCCAGTTTAAACATTAATAATGCGACGATGATGACGATCAGAGCAAGCACTCCACCCGAGATACCAAAAACGTCAGAAACTTTCAGGGGTCCCATCGATCCAGACATATAGAAATCTTTTAGCAAGGGGTAGCCCTCAGCGAAAAAGAAAATCCCAAGGACGATACCGCCAATGAAAATCATGGCATCAATTTTTCCAATAGCTGCAGCACAGACACTGGTCCCAGGACAAAATCCACCAATGATAAATCCAGCGCCCATAATGATACCACCAACGATGGCACTTCCCAGAAAAGTGGGATTAACATATATTAGATTGAGATCAATCCAGCCGAACAAACTAAAGAAAAGCAGCCCCAGCATAGCAGTGATAGCTGCAGTAAAAAACACTTTGAGTACAACTGTATCATAACCGTAAAACATACCGGCTAATTTGCGGCTTGATGAGAATCCAGCTTGTTCGAGAACAAAACCAAATCCAATTCCGATTACGAAGGCGATAAACAGATTCCAGTCAGCGCCAATAATTTCTTGAGGTACGAGAGGTCCCATGATAGACTCCTATATCCAATTTTTTCTAAGGAAGAATGCCAGAGCAAAGGCAGTTCCAAATATTGCCATCATAGAGACGAAACCAGCCACGGATAGACTTGCCATACCTGTCAGTGCTGATCCACTGGTACAACCACGACCTAGCTGTGAGCCAAACCCAAACAGGATGCCACCCATACCTGCAAAGATGAGTCTGCGATTCGCTGTGATGCCGGGGAAGTGCTCAACTTTCCACTTTAGGCGTCCGGAGAATGCGCCTGAAAGAAACCCACCGACCAATACACCGATCATTTCGAAAACCAACCAGGCTTTCATAGGTGATTTCCCCTCACCAACATATTTACTGTAATAACCAGAGTTGGCTGTGTGCTCAGGGGCAACCACATCCACCGCTGCAACCACAACACTCTTCACTGCACCACTTGCCCCCAGACCGCGGCCTGAAAAGAAAAATGCCATGAGGAGCACTAATCCCAGCAAGACACCTGCCAGGTAGGGATTCATGTACTTCGTTTTCATCATCAATAACCCTTATAATGTTTAATATTTAATACAACCAGCGGCTGGCTTGACCGGCGTTAACCACAATAAAGCGCAGCATGAGATTCCCAGCAACGATGAGGACAACAGGCACGATGGCAGGGATAAATTTATGTTTTAGTTCAAGAATTTCCAGAACCACAGGTAGTAACAATCCAAGCCCTACAACAAAAACCCAGAATGGAACCGTGAAGGCACCACCGAGGAACATTTGAGCGGCTTGAATGTGAACTTGAGTTCCAGCAAGATGGCCCATAAATAAATGGATGATCATGAACAATTCGATACCGATTAATATGATATCTATACGGGTAAACAGCCGTTTCTCCACTTCAGATTTCGAAAAGAAAGAAATTAAGGCAGCGCTGGCTGAGAGTCCGGAAGTCAAAAATAGTGGTCCCAGAATACTTGTATTCCAGAATGGTCGCGCGTTAAAAGCCGAGAGAAGGATTCCTGTGTACATTCCAAGTATAACGGATAACAGAATGAGTATCTGAGCCATATATCGACGATAATTCTTGAGCCAGTTTATGACCGTTTTAACTTCGTCAAACTTCCAATCCCATTTTGGGAAAATATCTTCAACCCAGGTTGCAATCCAGGCTATGGACAGTGGCATAATGATACCTAGAGTCCATGCCCCCCAGGACATGGGCGATTCCCAACGGATATTGGTAAACAGTTGCCAGAAGTAAAGAACATGCGATAGATCCATCAAGAGAGCGATCAATCCAATGCCGATAAGAAAGGGGACTGCCAGGGGCATCCACTTTACTGCTACGGGAAGCTCATCCTGTCGATTCCGGAGTGTGAAATAAGCTGAAAAAATCAAAATTCCAGCTGAGATTCCACCCAGGAATAGATAAAAGGGAATTTCCCAACCCCAAACATGGAGGACGGGGTCAATCTCGGGATTCATACGTCCACTGGTGATAATTTCTTCAATCATAATAACCTCTATATCAGGTAGAATACTTTGGGATCAGTCCCAGCTTCGGGAATGAGCGATTTCCATTTTCGAGTGGCCATGGCGCGAGAAATGTCGCTGTTAAGATCATCCAGATCTCCAAAAATCATGGCGTGGGTCGGACAGACGGAAACACAAGCTGGATTCTGACCTTTCTCAACCCTATGAATGCAAAATGTGCATTTATCAACATAGCCTTCTGGGTGAATAAAGCGGGCATCGTAAGGACAGGATGTGATACATGCCTTACAACCGATACATTCACTTTCTTCGACCAGCACAATACCACCCTCGGCATAATGGCTAGCCTCTGTGGGACAAGTCCTCACACAGGGAGCATTGGCGCAATGGTTACAACGTTCGGAGCGAATCTCCAACTGTAGCTCTGGATAGGTGCCCGTAGTTTTTTCGACAATCCAATCCCGACAGTGACCGATAGGGACATCATTTTCAGTCTGACACGCTACAACGCAGTCACTGCAACCGACACATTTGAGTGTGTCTACAGCCATGGCATATCTCATGATGATACCTCCTTGCCAGCTTCAAAGCGAAAGGTGACAAAATTACCTCGCATGCCTGTACCGCCCATAACGGGATCAATATGGACTCGAGTAATCAGATCAGCATCGCTGGCGCCCCGACCATATGCCCGCGTTAGTTTCTTATTTGTATGTCCAAACCCATGAACCATGTACACACTGTCAAAGCGGATACGCTCTGTGACTCGTACCTTGATGGGTGTCTTGCTTACCACGCCATCCTGGTTTTCCAACCACAGGTATTGATCATTTTTTAAATCCCACTCCTTAGCGATCTTGGGATTTACCCAGACACTATTCTCATCCATAAGATCTGTGAGGTTTGGATTATTGGCAGTACGGCTGAATGTGTGCATGGGTGCCCGACCATAGATCAGGCGGTAATAACCCTCAGGTGGTTCCTCATGTGCTTTGTATTTTGGCAAAGGATCATAACCTTCATCCTGCATGGCCGTGGAGTAAAGCTCAATCTTACCGGTATTGGTATTAAATTCGAAATCTTCGAGATCCTGCATGGGATAAAGATCATCGTACTCACGTTTATACTTTTTCACGCCAATTCGTTGCATTTCTTCCAGCGAAGTACCAACCTGTTTCAGCTCCCAGTCCAGTTTTTCTTCAATGTTTTCCCATGGGAAGAAATGACCCAGACCCATTTTGTTGGCCAGACCTTTGGCCATCCACCAGGCTGGCTTTGTATTGTATTTGGGGGGTGCCGCCGGCATTCGCAGAGCGATGGTTGGCTCACGATGTTTACTGACGCGAATGTTATCATATCGTTCGAGATAAGTACATTCAGGGAGAATGACATCTGCATAACCCGTGATTTCCATGGGCATGGTATCTATCACAACTAGAAGATCCAGCGCTTGAATGGCTTTAAGCGTGTTCGCCTGATCTGGAAGCGTGTGGATCAAATTGGTGCCATTCACAATCCAGCCCTTGAAGGAACAATCTCTTTCAGTCGTAGGAACGGTTGCATCACAAATCCCAGAAGCCAATGCCAGTCCAGCCAGTTTGAATTTACCAGGGTATGCATCCTTCCAGGTTCGGGCAGGTTTTGGAAACGCAGGATGGGGATATTTTTTAAAATTAACTTTTTCAGGGTAATAATAACCACCTCGACGACCCCAGGATCCCAGGAGGGCATTCAGCATGGCTACAGCTCTCAGTCGTTGGGTATCATCACCGTACCAGGTAACATGACGACCAGGATGGACAATAACCCTTGGGCTGGCGTTAGCCATTTCCCGAGCTGTTTCCCGAATTGTCTCTGGTTTTATCGTGGTAATACCATAAGCCCATTCAGGTGTCATTTGTGCTACGTGGGCTTTGAGATCTTCAAAACCATAAGCGTACTTTTCTATGTACTCTTTATCATATAGATTTTCGTTAATGATGACATGCATCCAGGCCAATAAGAGAGCCATATCTGTGGCCGGTTTAATAGGCAACCAGAATTTTGATTTACTGGCAACAGTGGAAAAACGGGGATCAACCGTAATGATAGAAGCGCCCTTTGATGTAGCCTGTGCAATTTCCTGGACAGGTCCATTATGCATATTTTCACCAAAGTGAGAACCTATTAGTACCAGACAGCGGGTGTCTCGGATATCAACACGTTCTGGGGATTCAACACCTTCGCCGTAGGTAGCGATAAAGCCAACCTCTCTGGGACCGCGACATTGGGCGTATGAGGGAGCTGCGATATTTGATGAGCCATAAGCTTTGAGAAGATCACCAAAATATTTTCCACCTGATCCATGGCTGAAAAGTGCCGTACATTCAGGACCGTGTTCCTTGGCAATTTTTTTGAGACCATCAGCAATATATGTAAATGCTTCATCCCATGATGCTTCACGAAATGTCTGAATACCGCCAACTTCTGTTCTGATGAGGGGTGTTTTTAGTCGATCTTCATCATTGTACATACCCACACCACCAGTTCCACGGGGGCAAAGACGACCATTTGAGTGAGGATCATCTTCATGACCCGTGACTTTCCAAATCTTACCTTCGTCATTAGTATGTACCCAACCTGCACACTTCCAGAAGCAAATCTCACAGTAGGTAGGGGTTCTTTTGGCATACATGCCGGGAACTGTGTCAGGAGCTAAGATTTCTCCCTTAGAGAAGTCAAACAGGGGTGTTGCGAAAGCCAGGCTTCCGGCACCCATACCGGCGACTTTAATAAAATCGCGGCGATTCATGTTAGTGCTCATGTGTTCTTCCAATGCTCTTGTAAATAGGATTTCATATTATGGCAGGTCGTTACATCTCGATAAACCGGGCATTCAGAACACGTTTCGTCCTGACATGCTGATGTCTTCGATTTTACCATCCAACAGGGTTCTAATGATGATTTGTAGGCATCACATGTGGCACGATCTTCCTCACTGCAGCCTTTGATCTCCCAACAGGGAGCCATGGACATCATCCCTTTAATGCCTGCCAGATTGAACCCACGATCTTCAATCATGACGCGAATGCATTGAAGTCTTTCGATATCTTTCTGGGAATAGAGACGGCGTTTGGATTTTGTACGCTGTGGAATAATAAGACCTTCAGTCTCGTACATCCGCAAGGTATGTACAGAAACACCCACCAGGTCGGCAGCTACACCAATGGCGAATACTGGTCTGGTTTTGTCTGAGAGGCGCTTTTTTATGTCAATTACATTCATAATAAATCTATATTCTAAAATCTAGCTTTGCGATATACATGCCGAAATAAGTGAGAAATATTAAAAGCACATAGTGTTAGTAGTGTTTATTAATAGAAGTTAATAATGGCAGGTAATGTCTGAAGGTTACGCATAAGGCCTTGTCTGTATGGATTTGGGACTTATGGACCCGGTGTGAAGATTTTTAATATATCAACAAACGTATCAGAATATTTTGGAATCTTCTCTCAGGAAAACACTAAACTAATTATCCTTAGAATTGAAAATCTTCTCGGAAAATTGAATACAAGGGGAGTTCTTCCCAATTTTGGAAAACTGATTTGTGTGATTGAGAAACCACTACAAATTTTGATGTGTTCAAACATTTACATAGTCAAAAGACAGAACCACCCTAATTTCTCCGCGTGAAAATGACATCCTATATTGTTCCTTCTTTATACATTGCTCTTGTGCTGATCTGGGGCAGCACCTGGATTGCCATCAAAGTGAGTGTAGGTGAAACACCATTCCTCATGGCCTCTATGAGGTTCTTCCTGGCAGGTTTGGTCCTGGTGCTACTGCAGAAATGGCGCAAACAACCGATTTTGCCTCGACGGGGAGATAGACATATCATCGTGGCTCTCGGGATAGGTAACTTCTTTTTTGGATATGGCCTCACCTACTGGGGGATGCAATTCGTTGATAGCAATATCACATCAATCCTCTGGGCGACTTTACCAGTGATGATAGCGGTATTTGCTCATCGGATGCTGGTGAATGAAAAAATTAATGCGTCGAACATATTCAGCCTGGTTGGTTCAATCATAGGTACCCTGTTTATTTTTGATCTTAAGGGGGCCGGTTTCGATCCGCAGGCGGCGAAAGGTATGGTTGTTATCTTGCTTTCCATCCTTGCAGCAGCATATCCCAATGTACTCTATAAGAGGGAAGGGACAAATCTTGACCCAGTAGCTGCGAATGCATCTGCAATGCTGATAGGGGCGACTCTGCTACTTATCACAGGCCTGTTTTTTGAGTCCTGGCAGCATGTGGAATTAAATGTAGTCACAATGGGAGCTACAGCATATCTCGCTATTATGGGTTCCGCCATCGGGTTTACCATGTATTTCTGGTTGGTCAAGCGGGTCACAATTGTAAAAATGAGTTACACAACATTCCTCATTCCAATTTTAGCCAGCATTTGGGGGTGGGTGCTTCTGGGAGAAGAACTATCAACATCTGCCTTAACGGGTGCGATGATAATTATTCTCTCAGTTTCGTTACCTGAAATATTGAGGAAGAGGTATTTCAATTCTAATGCTGAATGACACTCAGCTACACGTTGTTTTTGGGATACAGGTCAACTATATTCAAAGCCTGAACATAATTAGCAAAGGTCTTTAAAAAACAGTATCTTATGGCAAAAATTATAGCCATCGTGAATCAAAAGGGGGGTGTGGGGAAAACGACGACATCAGTCAACCTGGCTGCAGGTTTGGCTGTGACTGAGAAAAAGACCCTGCTTATCGATTTAGACCCCCAGGCAAATTCTACTGCTGGACTTGGACACCCCGTGAGGGTGGATGGTCAGAGCATCTATCAAGTGCTGCTTAATCAGGCAACTATTCTTGATATCATGCATAAGAGTGAATTGCCCTTTCTTGACCTCGTGCCTTCCAGTCCATCGCTGGTTGGTGCTGAAGTTGAATTGGTTTCAGCCATTGCCAGAGAACGTATTTTGAAAGAGGCAGTAGCAGAAATTGAGGAGGATTATGATTTTATCATTATTGATTGTCCACCCTCACTGGGTCTACTTACACTAAATGCACTTACAGCAGCTCACTCAATTCTGATTCCAATACAATGTGAATATTATGCTCTTGAGGGCTTGGGTCAGCTATTGAACACAGTACGCCGTGTCCAAAAAACAATTAACAAGGCGCTTGTTATTGAAGGTGTCCTCATGACCATGTATGATAGTCGACTCAATTTGAGTAAGCAGGTTGTGGAAGAGGTGAAAACCTATTTTAAAGAGCGAGTATACAAGACCTACATCAATCGAAATGTTCGCTTGAGTGAATCACCGAGTTATGGAAAACCAATTATGCTGTATGATGCTAATTCTGTCGGTGCTGCTAACTATATGAATCTGGTAGAAGAGGTGCTTGAAAATGCCTGAAGTTCCAAAAAGACTGGGACGGGGTCTGGATGCAATTCTTGATTCATTGGGTGCACCCGAGGAGTCATCTGTTTCCTCACTCTCAGTTTCTCCGAACGATATTCGACCTAACCCTTTTCAGCCCAGAAAAGATTTTGATTCAGACAAAGCAGTCCAGGCTTTTGAGGATCTCAAAGCATCTATTAAATCCAAAGGTTTGATACAGCCCATCACAGTTCGTGAAGTCAATGGTGAATATGAACTCATCGCTGGTGAAAGGCGTCTGAGAGCTTGCCAGGAACTGGGATTAGAGACAATTCCAATTCATATTCTTACTGTGGATAAAGATGTAGATATGATGGAATTAGCTTTAATTGAAAATTTGCAGAGGGATAACCTGAATCCTCTTGAAGAGGCTGAAGCTTACTCACTCCTATCCGAGAAGTACGACCTTTCTCACGAGGAAATTGCAGGAAATATTGGAAAGAGCCGAGCGGCTATCACCAACGCCATGCGCCTCTTGAAGTTGCCTGCAGAAATAAAAGTTGCCTTGAAAAACCTCGTCATATCAGCTGGTCATGCCAGGGCACTTCTGGGACTTGATTCAGAAAAAGAAATGGTTCACATCTTCCAACTGGTTCGCAGGAACAACATGAGCGTTCGGGAAACAGAAAATTATGTCAAAAAGCTCAAGGAAAAGACCCCTGTTTCAGCGAAAAAGAAAAAAACCCCTCCCAAAAAATCAGTTTTTTTAACTCGTAGTGAAGAAGCCCTTATGACGGTTCTGGGAACCCGGGTACAGATAAAGGCTGGTCCTAAGAAGGGGATCATTGAAGTTGAGTATTTTGGTGATGAAGATCTCGAGCGTTTATTGGAATTGTTCGGGTCCTTGAAAAAATAGAAAGCTGTATTCGGAACAATCCCCCCCAATAGGAATAGGTAGAAACAAGAAATCATGAAGCACGAAAAATATACCATACTCATCCTACCGGATAATGAAACCAATGGCAGATCCTATTCAATTACAGCGACTACTGTCAATATCCTGAAATTGTCCATTCTTGGTCTGCTCGCTGTTATCATTCTATTTTCTACCTACTACTTGCCCCGAGCATTGGAATACAGGGACATCAAGCGGGAGAATGATTATCTGCTAAGTGAAAGACAGGAAGTTGCCGGTTTGTTGAAAAATGCCAAGCGCATTGAAGAGATTAATCACTTCATCGAAAGTACCCTGGGCAGCCACTATAATCTGCGGGCAGATGCAGGGGACAGCGTCGCCTTTGAGGACAATTGGGAACTCTCTCCATTTGAAACCATGGGCTTGTTAGATGACCTGCCGACTTACTTGCCTATTAAGGGTTTTGTAAATGCAGGATTCCAGGTTAGGGAAGGACTTTTTAGCCAAGATCACCTTGGTTTGGATCTGTCCTCCATCGAGGACAGAGTTGTAAAAGCTGCAGGTCGCGGGTATGTCATTTTCTCAGATTGGACCTACCGTTTTGGGAATACAATTATTATTGATCATGGTAATGGCTATCTCACTGTTTACGGTCACAATGAGCAAAACCTGGTGACCCAGAGGCAAGTTGTGGACCGCGCAGAACCTATCGCCATCATGGGAAATACTGGCATCTCTGAGGGTGCGCATCTTCACTTTGAAATCTGGTACGAAGGAGTACCACTTGATCCTGCCACATTTATCACTGAACTGAATGAAACTAGCTCTCCAGCTGTTGAGAAGGAAGATTAGAATGGCCAATCGAATACATCGCATAGAAACTATTGTCGGACGAGGGACTCACATTTCTGGAGATATGAATATCAATGGTAGTGCACATATAAATGGAACCGTGGATGGCAGCATTGAAGCCACAGGCTTTGTTACGGTTTCTGAGTCAGGTGTCGTCAAGGGGGGCATCAAAGGGGACTACGCTATCATTGGTGGTATTGTCGGTGGTAATATTGAAGTGAAGGGAAAAGTAGCTCTGGGTAAGGCCGGACGACTAAAGGGTGATGTAATTGCTACCAGACTTATTATTGAGGATGGGGCAGTTTTCCATGGTCGCAGTTTCATGGTTCCTGAAACTTCCACTTCTGATGAATTTGAAGCCCTCGGCGAAGAGATTTAGCAGCACTTGAAATCTGACGGTTCCGGCAGGTATATGGCAGCGGCCTCAACGATGACCGGTAGTGTTTTAGGTCTTGGTGCTATAGGATATTTTATCGATCAAAAATTTGGATGGCCTCAGTATGGTGTCCTCACCGGAGCGCTATTGGGAGTAGTTATTGGAATGTATGAGCTTTACAAGAGTCTATACATGAAAGATGAAGACCAATGAAAGCCTGGCAGGTTTTAGGGGTTTCAGCCTTGATATTAAATGGTTTAGCACTCCTCGCCTTGATCTTCATAGGGCGCCTCGAATTGGTGAAATCTGTGCTCGCCGGAGCTATTATTCCAGTCCTCATAAGTGGCGGACTTTTGCTCTGGGCAGAACATTCCAAAACAAATGACGCTCAAAGCCTTCAAAAAATCAATATTGTAGGCTTTTTCTTTAAGGTTATTCTGCTGGGGATATGGTCAGCTATCCTTGTAAAAGCAGGGACTTTAGATAATGTGACATTTATTGTAACATTAGTTATAAACTTTCTTGCGTGGCATGGGGTCGAAGCTTATTATTGGCCGCTTTTTATGGCAAGAAGCACACAAAAAACAGGGGAGATTTCTTGATGGCTGCACCAGGCCACGGAACCAGCAACAATATTGGGGATAAAATCATTGAGCACGTCGCTAACAGTGACGTGATGATTCATTTTGAACTCTTCGGTGTTGATCTTTCAATAACCAAACACGTTATTATGCTCTGGATTGCTGCTGGCTTGCTTGTTTCTGCTGCCTTGTACGCGACCAGAGGATATCGTAAAGAAGATCGTCCCGTCCCCAGTGGTTTTTCAAATGCTTTTGAGTACGTCGTTGACTTTGTCAGGACTGGAATTCTCATTCCCACGGTAGGGAAGAATCATGTATTGAAATGGGGACCTCTGGTGATGTCCTTTTTCTTTCTTATTCTGACAATGAACTTCCTCGGTCTCATGCCCTTCTTTAATTATATCAATCATGGACACGGTGGAACCACAGCAACTGGCAATATCAATGTGACTGCCTCTCTGGCTTTAATCACTTTCATAGCCATTATTATTGCAGGTATCCTAGAGCATGGCTTCTTTAAGCATTGGAAAAACCTGGTCCCTGGAGGTCTACCTAAAGCTGTATATATCATTCTGATACCAATTGAGATATTAAGTATGTTTGTGAGACCCTTCGCCTTGACCATGCGACTAGCTGCCAACATGACCGCAGGGCATATTGCCATGCTGGCCATCTTTGCCCCAATATTTCTACTTCACAATGCCTATGTAGGCGTTGCTTCAGTCGCATTGAATGTGGGTATTACCTTTTTAGAGATTATCGTGAGTATTGTACAGGCTTACGTGTTCACACTGCTTTCATCTGTGTTTATTGGCCAGTCAATTCACCCACATCATTAATAGTTTTGATCTTTAATAACAAAAAATATAAACCTTCTATCAGCTATGCTAGAAACGCTCTTACTCAGTTCAGGGATATGAGACATGTATGTAGCAATCAGATAGTGATGATAGAAACACACAAGAAGGAGTTTTAAAATGGAATTTGCTTATCTAGGTGCCGCAATTGGCGCAGGTATGATCGTTATTGGCGCTGGCCTTGGAATTGGAAAATTGGCCGCAGCCGCAGCTGCAGGTATTGCTCGTCAACCTGAAGCCGCCGCCAGTATCACTGGTGCTGTAAACTTGCCACTCTTCCTGCTCGAAGGTGTTGCAATTATCGGTGAGGTTGTAGCTCTCCTCATCGCTCTGAAATAAGAAAGCCTGAAAACTCTCCTTCGGAGGAACTATGGAAAACCTGCTACGGTTTGACACAGGCTTAATGATTTGGACCTGGATCACCTT
>JABIFX010000271.1 GCA_018650445.1 Fidelibacterota bacterium | reverse complement strand
CCTGATCATGTTACTTGACTATCCCCTACTTCAGCCTCTACTCTTTTGCTCACCTGAGGATTCTTTTGAGAATCAATAAATATTTAGCGATATCAATATTATTAAATTCGCTTGTGTCCGTTCAACTTTTTAGTCAAGCAGACTCAAAAGCATCACAGATATATGAAGCAAATTGGGAATCACTCTTAACTCATGAGGTACCCCAATGGGCTAGAGATGCCAAATTCGGTATCTATGCCCACTGGGGAGTATATTCGGTATCTGGAACCTGGGACTATTCTAAGCCCAATTGGGGAAATGCCTACATCACTCCCTATCGGGGTGTGTATCACCATAGTGAAAAAAATGAAAGTCGGGGACTGTTTGAAAAACAAGTTGGAAAGCCCGAAGATGGCTATGGCTACAAGGATCTCGCTAAACAGTTCAAGGCCGAAAAGTTTGATCCTGATTATTGGGCAGGACTGATTGAAAAATCGGGCGCTAAATATGCCGGGATTGCGGCCATGCATCATGATGGTTATGCCATGTGGGATAGCGATGTGATTGACCTTTGTGCAGGTAAGCTTGGACCGGAGCGTGATTTGCTTGGAGAAGTATTCACAGCCCTCAATGCCCGTGGGCTAAAAACTTTCACCTCTTTTCACCATGCACGGACCTACAAACATTATCAGGGAATTATAAGGAAATTGAAGGAACAGCCAATTGCTGCTAAGGTAGACTTGCTTGATATGAACCTTGATAATTATTATTGGTTTGCAGGTGATCGGGAAATATTTGAAGAAAAACGCTACGCCCTGACCAAAGAGGTGATCAATAAATATAAACCTGATGCGATCTGGTTTGATGGAGGTGCAGGAAAATTTAACACTGAGCGGGTCCTGGCTGATTTTTTCAATATGGCAGAACGTGAGGGCAAGCAGGTCACGGTTCATAATAAAGGAAACTTCCCGGATAATTTTGGTGTGTTTTCCTATGAGAATGGACATCAACGCCCACTGTATGTAAGTAGAACCTGGGAAGATGATACACCATCGGCACAAATGTTTTTTGACTGGCCCTGGTATAAGGGGATTCAATACAAAAAGCCGCGTGATGTCGTCGTTAGATTGGTAGATCTCGTTGCACGTAATGGAGGCCTACTTCTATCATTGAATCCCAGACCTGATGGTACATTCGACAAAGGTCAGGAAGATCTCCTCATTGGAATAGGTGAATGGCTGGCTCAAAATGGGGAGGCAATTTACGCAGCGGTGCCCTATAAAATATATGCAGAAGGGCATACTGAAAGACTGGAATATCACGAGACCAATTCGAAGGGAAAGAAGACCCGCGCCGTTCAACCGGACACCCGTCGTTTAAACTGGGAAGATGTGCGTTTTACCCGGAAGGGCAACACGCTTTATGCAACAGTGTTAGGGGTCCCTCCTTCTGGCAAGGTTCGCATCAAATCACTATCATCCCAAACGGTTATTTCGACACCAGATATGATCGACAGGGTTGAGCTTCTCGGTTCAGGACCAGTGGAATGGTCAAGAACCAGAAAAGCCTTAGAAATACAATTGCCCAAAACGCTTCCCAATCAATGGGCACTGGTGTTTAAGATCTCTGTCATAGGAGAATTGGATAAGAGCAAACCAGATGTTAAAACGACTCGAATGAAGTTGCCCAAGAAAACTAACTGAGTTTTTTCATCTAATTGTACTTAACCCAGATAACATGTATTAATAATCTAGTTAATACTGACTGATCTGTTTATTAGATAATCGCAATCCTTCATACGAAGATCACTTTAAATATTTTTGACACAATTCCTGTAACTCATTGACTATCAGCGATATTTTCAGGACTTAAAATCCCTCGCCCTAAACAGGCGTGCCGGTTCACCCGGAGTGCAACGGAGAGAGGCGAGCGTAGCCGAAGCCAATTCCGGCCCCGGGTACTCGACTTCGCTCGCCAGAGCTAAGGAGACCGCGTCGAAGCTGAATAACATGAAGCGAAGACGGGTCAATAATCCAAAATAACCATTCACGAGCTACGTCGCAGCAGGCGTAGGGTATTATTATGCATTATGTTTATATTCTGCAATCAGTTTCGCATCCTGAAAGATTCTATACTGGGAGAACTAGTGATGTTAATCGCCGACTAGCTGAACATAATCGTCACAAAAATGAATTCACCTCAAGATACAAGCCCTGGATTCTAAAAACATATATTGCCTTCACTTCAAAAGATCAAGCCATAGCATTCGAGAAATATCTAAAAAGTCCATCAGGAAGGGCTTTTGCTAAAAAGAGACTTTAACCTACGCTCCACTTTTGTGGAGCTTCGGTTGGTAAGCCAACCAAACAATAATTATAGCAAAATAACTAGGGAAAGCTCACCGAAGTATAGAGTGCGTAGGAGAGCCCTACGTACCATTCTAAGATAACTATTACTCCTATGCTTCATTTTGGTCAATGCCAGATCTTAAACTTAAAGGTTTAGGAGAAATCATGCTTCTCAATTATGTCTCATTTTGATATCCGTCTCAAATTGATACCCATTTATAAAGTTGATTCACTTCTCTTCAATCTTCATTAGTACTTGTATTACTTCCACTTAGATCGCTCTAAATCGTTTGGCATATCAATTGACCTTATTAAGTCCGAAAATGAAACGGAAAAGGAATTACAACATGCAAACATTAACCTCAAGTCTTCGATCATATGCCAGGAGTTGGGCAGTTCCAGAAGCAGTTAATCCCCTCAGCACCTGTCAATATTGTGGAACGGATGAAGAATTTCTATTGATTCACAAACCTGTCAGAGGTTCAAGTCGCTGGTTATGCTCCTCCTGTTACTCAAATACACTTAGCACCAAATCCCATACCCAGAGATACGCTGGATAACGAAAAAGGATAATTTTAGAATGAATACACTACGACAAATACATACAGAAAATCTAGAAATGCTTAGCATGCCTATTGAGATCGGTTTGAAGAATTCAAGGAGATTGGGCAACATCATTAACCATAACATAGATGTGGTTCACTTCGATATGTCCTCAATGGCCATGATAAATGCCAAAGAACTTGGGCAATTACTTCGACTTCATCGCGACCTCCACCAACAGGGGAAACAAATAAAGCTAGTGAATGTTTCCATGCGTGTGATGCTGTTTCTTGAGCTAACCCAGGCGGATTCAATTTTTGACATCTCCCTGAATCAAGATCAATTTTCCGGTTTTGCCGCTTAAGGATTGAGAGTATGAAAGCTTTATTAATTCTACCACTAACGATCTTGATCTCAGCTTGTTCTTCAAGCATACCTCTGGAATTTCCATCTACAGAGAATGATACCCGAACTTCAAATGTATACCTGCTCATGCCTGGTGATGAAATAGAACTGATCACTGACCAGCGCCAAGATATTTCAGGCAGCTACACACTTGATCCAGCAGGTGCGATTTACATCCCTGTCGTAGGTAGAATTCTTCTTAATGGCCTGAGCCAGGCTGAAGCTCAGGATTCATTGCGTTCAGCATTGAATAAGCACTATTCGCCCATTTCAATTACACTTAAATTAGAATCCTTCCAGAATAACGAGTTTGTAGTAATCATGGGGGCAGTTGCCAAGCCTGGTATCTACCCTATTGAGAATCGACTGACCTTATTGAAAGCAATTGGCTCAGCAAGTGGGTTTACTAAATCAGCTGATTTATCCAAAATTCAATTGATACGTAACGCGCCACAACGGACAGTCATAAAGATAGATTTTAATAAACTATTGAAAGAAAGTAACTACGGCCAGGATCTGATTCTCTTTAATGATGATCTCATATTTGTCCCTGCAAAACCTCTCAGCAATGCACTGGATATCATCTCAGATTATCTCCCTTTGCTGCAAGTAGGATTGCTCACCGTGGCAACATTTAACCAGCTAAATAAGTAGGCCCTGAATCTAATGAACCATATCAAATCAAAGTCAAATAATATGAATCTTGCTTTCAGCCTTAAAAGTGCAATACTTGACAATATCTTTCTGGTCCTAAGCGTACTGGGCCTTGGTTTAACCCTTATGGTTCTTTTTGTGGGGCTGACTCACAACCCTTTCTACAGCGTAACTTCCTCCCTCCTGTTTGAGCCAAAGATTCCTGAGCTGGTTTATAACAGTAACGATCGTTACCTCCATTCATTTGAAGATTGGATGCGCACGCAATCACATGAAATAGAGAGTAACCAAGTACTTCTTGCAGCGATTCATGCTTACGAAGATTCGGGCTATGTGTGGATTCAAGAGGGTGAGTCTAAAAAAACTGCTGTGGACCGACTTCGGGCTCGCTTAAACATTAGTCAAATCAATAATACTCAAATAATGACCATTGCCCTGGGAAGTGGAAGCACTGAGGGTTTGGCAGAAATTGTAAACGCCGTTGCCAATAGCTATATCCTTCATAAAGATCAGCAAAGAAAGACTCAAGATCAAAAAAAGCTCGACTATTTGCGTGATGAAAAAGATAAATACAATGTCCGACTGGATGCAGCCTACCAAGACCTCATGGATATCTCCAAGACTTATGGTACTGCCGTGGCAGATGAAAAGAATCTATATATATATCTTGATATGTTCGTTGATTTGAGAAGTAGGTATAACAAGATTCTCACTGATCGAATAGAAAGTGAAAACAAACTTTCTGCGCTGAATACCCAAAAGGGTCAGCTCCTCACCATGGATGTTTATGACCTCCAAAACACGCAAGAGCTATTAAAAATGGAGCAGAGCATTAATGCAAAAATGGTTGGGCTCAAGCCAGGTAGTGATCTTTTTTCCCAGTACTCTCAAATGCTGGCTGAAATTGATACCAACAGTATTCGATCCGCTCGCAAATATCTCGTCGCTGATGTTGATCACAACATCAGTGAACAGACCATGCTGCGTGATGCTGCCAAGCTTACAGAGAAAGATTTACAAAAAGAATTAAGAAAAGCTCAGCTTGAGTTGATGGATATTAACACTGCTGTGTTGAAAACCTCTACCCAAAGACAGGCAATTGAGCGGATTATCAACATATGGGATCGTATCAACGACCGAATTGAACAAATCGAAATCGAATTGTTTAATCCAGGGAGAGTTCATGTTTTGAGTGCCGCTCAGTCACCGGAATTCCCTGATCCAAATAAACTCATGAAGAAATTATTTATAGGAATAATCACAATATTCGGTCTGTCCATAGGTGTTGCTTCAGCCAGAGAGCTCTCAGATAAGCGCGTGAAACGTGTCTCAGATATTGAACGCGTACTCGGCTTTCCTGCTACTGGATTTCTTCTGGATGCCAGCACAGAAAATATTCCTGAAGAGAACTTAGACTCTATTTATCGCAGACATCCACTTTCATATATGACCGAACTATATAACCAATTGGCTGTAAAGATTGAAAAAGAACATGGCTCATTTGGAGCCCAAACCTTTTCACTTTTCTCCTTAAAAGGTAAGAGTGGCGTAAGCTCAACTGCGAAAAATATTCTGGCAATGCTAGACGCTGACAAACATGAAAAAATCTTGGTAGATTTGAATGCCCAGCCCCCTCTCTTGGGAGCTCAAGGCAATTCTGTAAATGTGAATGGTTTGATTACGTGGCTGGCAAAACATAAAACTCTGGAGAATGGCATCGAAAGAGATGTGGATGCCTACTATGATGTATTGCCTTTAGGAAGTTTGCGGGAAATGGATATTGCCAGAATTCGTCCTTCAGTGGTTCAAGAACTTTTCTCACGCCTCAAAAAAGATTACAAATACATCTTTATCGATGGTCCACCCCTATTGACATCTTCTGAGTCCCAGACTATCGCACAGGAGACTGATGCCAGTATTCTGGTTGTAGATTCACAAAAAAACATATGGCCAGAACTCACCAGGGCTGTGAGTATTCTAGACAAATTAAAAGTCTCAGTTATTTCCGTTATCCTGAACAAAGTTCAGTTAAAGCGTGCAGGATATATGAGCAAAACTCTGAATGATCATTATGCCAATCAGAAAACAGAGAATAATTCAAATCAACTCGAAATGAACAAGGCTGCCTGATGGACAAGCTCGCTTTACTTCCACTGATTGGTGGTATCTTTCTCCTGACGAGGGGGATGGACTCCAGGAAGGCCTTCTTGGTTTACTTCCTGCCCATTCTGACACTGATTCCAGCATATTATGATACCAAATTGGTCTCAGGTATTCCAGAATTCACCTTCTGGTCATCAGCATTGATACCCATTCTTTTTGTTTGGGTCATTAATGAAAAGCTTGAAGGGTATGAATTTTCCTGGATTGATGTCATCATCATTCTTCACGTGGTTTTCATTTTTTACGCTCAGTTTGAAGCAACTGGCTATAAAGATGCTCAAAAAATAGCGTTCCGAGAAACCTTGAAACGCATCGCACCCTTTTTCATGTTGAAAGCCATCATGAGTGACCCGGAGCGTAGGATCCCTGCTTTGAAGGCGATCACCGTATTGGGAGCCATTGTCAGTCTATTCATGTTATATGAATTTCGTTTCTATGCTAATTTTCTAGACAGCTTTATTCGCAAACTTTGGCCACATTGGGTTCCGTGGGATGGCACCATGAGTCGCTATGGTTTTAAACGAGCTGCTGGCTCATTTGCTCACCCAATAAGTGCTGGTTATTTCTTCGCAATGACTGCTCCAATTGCCTTCTGGCTTTGGAAACAGGAGCTATTCAAAGACAACCGCATTGGTCTCATCGTTTTCGGGCTAAATGTTTTTGGCGTAATTACTTCCATTTCCAGGGCACCCATTGCTGGGCTGCTGTTGGGAGCAATAATTATCTGGTTTGGCTGGAGTCGTTCAAAATCTTTATCAGGTACATTCCTGACACTTACTGCCATCGCCGGTCTTAGTATCATGGTTCCACAATTTGTGGAGTACGTCTCTGTCAAACGTTCACACGCCCAGACTCAAGACCAGGAAAATGCAGCTTATAGAAAAGAGATGCTGGACAACTACATAGAGATCATTGCTGACAAACCGGAGTGGGGATATGGTCGCTATACTTTTCCAGTGATAAAGGGTCAAAAATCCATTGATAATGAATATCTCTTCATTGCCATCACATCTGGATTGTACAACCTGGCCATATATGTAACACTCATAATCGCAGTACTCGTCCGCTTACTTCTTTTTGCAGTTAGACACCGTTATGACAGTCCACAGGGACAACTGGCCTGGGTACTCATTGCAGCGTGGATATCAGCCATTTTTACTCAGGCAACCGTATATTCAGGTATGCAAACGACCCACTACTTTTTCATGATAGCTGCAATTTCGGAGGCTCTGGTACTTACAAAAGGCCAAGCTTTTCTACAACTTTCACCATCTATTAAAGAAGTTTCAAAGGAAATCCAAAATGGATATAACTTTTCTCGCACCCTGTAAGGACTTGTCCGGGGGCATCAAGGTAATTGCTACCTATGCAGAACTTTTACAGGCTCGTGGGCATAATGTCACGGTGGTCTATCCACGTCCCCAAATACCGAAATTGAGAAAATTGAAGCGGGACATACTTAATTTTGTAAAACGAGAGAGAGATCATCTTGATGCATTTACAGGAAAACTTTTAGCTGTAGATCAAGTGAATGACAATACCATTCCCCATGGAGATATCCTTATCGCTACTGCCTGGGAAACTGCGGAATGGGCCAGAGATCTCAGTGAAACCAAGGGACGTAAATTTTATCTTATTCAAGGCCATGAAGTATGGAATGGGCAGCAAGCAAGAGTGTATGCCACCCTTAAGCTCCCCTTTACCAAAATCACCATTTCCTCCTGGTTAAAAAGTCTTATCTCAGAGATCAGTAGAGACCAGCATATTGAACTTATTCCCAATGGTTGCGATTTTGTCTTAACCGAATCTCAGGCTTTAACTGACAATCGGAAATATGATGTGGGCATGACCTATTCATCCATCCCGAATAAGGGTGCTGATATTGGTCTGAGAGCAATGTTTAAACTAGCACGTCACAACCCCACTTTAAAATTCGCAGTCTTTGGTACCGAGTCACCCGATGTGGATCTCCCCCTAAACATGAGAATCTTCGTCAAGCCATCCCGAGCGACCATTGCAAAAATCTATCAACAGACTAAAATCTGGATGAGTTCAAGCTATGAAGAAGGTTTTTGTCTCCCCTGTCTTGAGGCAATGAGTTCTGGAGCTGTTGTCGTATCCACTGATAATAAGGGCGTTAGAGATATGATCCAGAATGGGACCACAGGATTTTTGACGCCAACAGGGAAAGATTCTGATCTTGCTGCCAGAGTAAATTTTCTGCTGGAAAATCCAGCCTCTTTAAAGAGAATGCAAAAGCAATCTTATGAAAAAAGTACTGAATTCTCATGGCAACAGTCCGCTGATCAATTCGAACGCTTACTCTCACAACCTAACGCCAAGCAGGCAGCATAATGGCTGGTAGAAATTCACAAGAATCCAGATCAACCCAACTCATTGTGCTCTCAGTACTAAGTACAATCCTGGCTTTTCCCTTCCGCATGTTGAAGCCCCTGAGTAGCAGTTTTTCGCGAATATATTGGCTCACAGCTGCTAAGATAAAAAATGCTCATTTTGATGTGTCTGTTCAATTTGATGGGAGTATCCTCCTCGGCGGCACAGGAAAAGTAACAATTGGTCTGTGTAGTCGGATTGGTCAAAGTGTTGAATTTGGCACAGAAGAAAGCGGTCATATCATATTAGGGAAATCCGTAAGAATTAATCGTGGGACGACTCTGGTTGCCTATGAACATATTAGCATTGGAGATGACACCCTGATTGGTGAGTTCGTAAGTATCCGCGACGCGAATCATGGAATATCTCCCGACAAATCAATTAGAGAACAGCCCCATGCTGCAAAAGCCATCAAAATTGGACGCGATGTCTGGATCGGCCGGGGTTCAGTCATCTTACCTGGCGTCACCATAGGGGATGGAGCAATTATTGGCGCAAACAGTGTTGTAACTAAAAACATTGAGGCCAACACAATCGCTGTGGGAACTCCTGCAACCCCGATCAGACATCGATAATTATCACTTACATTCAAAGGAAAGTTAAAATGAAAACCAATAATAAAAGAATCGCATACCTTGCACCTGAATTACCATCTTTATCAGCCACATTTGTTACAAATGAGATTTGGGCATTGGAAGACATGGGTGAGGAAATACATCCTTATTCGATACACCGACCCCAACACAATGCCCATGGACAGAAAGCAGCTGATCTGGCTGCGAGAACAAGCATCCTCTATGAGCACAACATGAAAAGTAACTTGCGAGCTTTAAAATGGACAGCGATGAGCCACAAACGCTCCTTCACGAAAGCGACATTACAATTAACCTTCGATGTGATAAAGACCGGTCTCTTTCGAAAGAAAGCCATAAAACTGGTTTATCAATTTCTACATGGCGCCTGGCTGGCAAAAGATATGCGGAGCAAAAATATCGAGCACCTGCATATTCACTTTGCCCATGTTCCTACACAAATTGGGATGTATGCCTCAGCACTCGCAGGCATTCCGTTTACTTTCATGGCGCATGCCAATGATATTTTCGAGCGTCCCCTCCTGATTAAGGAAAAGATAAAACGCTCCCACAAAACCATCTCGATTTCCAATTTTAATATTAACGTCATGGCAAAATATGGTGGAAATACTGACAAAATTGAGATCGTCCGATGTGGCGTCGATTCAAATTCGAATTATGAAAAACCTCAGGTAAGCCCAAATTCTAAACCTGTAGTAATCGGGACACTTGGACGTCTGGTAGAGAAGAAAGGCATTGACACACTCATTGATGCCGCCGCTATTCTGGCTGAAAGCAGGCTTGATTTTAGGATTGAGGTTGCCGGCGATGGCCCCCTTATGGATGATCTTAAACAGCAAGTCAAGGCCGCGAATCTTTCTGAAGTTATCACATTTCTAGGATCAATGCCACACACTGAAGCTCTAGGATGGATAAAAACGCTTGATGCATTTGTACTGGCCGGAAAAAAAGATAGCAACGGTGATATGGATGGAATACCAGTTGTGCTTATGGAAGCTATGAATTTTGGTATTCCAGTTATAAGTACCCAGCTCTCAGGTATTCCTGAACTGGTCATCCATAAACAAACCGGACTCCTATGCCCTCCTGATGATGCAGATAGCCTGGCTATGGCTATCCAAGATCTGTTTCGCTTACCAGAGCAAACTAATTGGCTTGCAGAGGTTGCTAAAGAGCGGATTGTCCATGAATTCGATCAAGATTTAAATGCCAAGCGATTGCTGCATATCTTCAATCAGGCAGCCTAGTTTGCTACTTTGGTAGAGCAAACCAACGAATTAATCTAGTATGAATGCCTCATTCTCGTGGATCGTAGTTTCGATTTACATTCTGGTTGGCGCTCTAACACTCATTAAGGCAAACCGTTATCCCAACGGCTCTAGTGTTTATTCATTCTGGATCATCTTAACGGGCGTGCTGTTTCTATTAGCAATTGTGCGCCAGTTTCAGTTGCATGATCAACTTTCAAATTTCGGACGTCACTTAAGTTTGCAAAATGGTCTCTATCCCATCCGGAGGTATCTGCAGCTAACAACACTTCTAGCCCTCTTATCCACATCAATTGGTATGATTATCCATTGGAGCAGAAATTACGAATCTGATACTTCATCAGGTAGATCGCTCGTTTTTATCGGGACGGGATTATTACTCATGATCTGGACCTTGCGCACCGTTTCATATCACTACACTGATCAAATCATTCATTTTGACCTGGGTTTGATTTCCATGAGCAGCATCCTCGAGTTAAGCGGACTTGTGGCCATTACTTTCGATATTTTCAAGCCCTCTCGACCGTCATTATCCTAAACTTCCCACGCTTGTTTCATTCTGAGACATTAACACTTTATCTCTCAGGATGAGACAGATATTACAGAATGAAAACGATCTGAATAATCGCTCTTATACATTGTTTATATTTTACTTATGAGTTCTTTTATTCTTTGGCATCCTTGTTGAAATATAGACTCTCAACTAAACGAGAATACAAGGATATTTATGATTGCAGACAAATTAAAAAGTTACACCCAAATAGATCAGATTCCAGGTGTCAGTGTGGTGGTGATAGGTTTAAATGTAGAACAGTATATTTCCAATTGCCTTCAGTCCATCTACAATCTTGATTACCCAATGGAATTACTGGAAGTGATTTATGTGGATAGCGGATCCAAAGACAAAACACTGGATATTCTGAAACGTTTTCCCTCCGTAAAAGTCATTAAACTGGAGACAAACCATCCTAATGCCGCCAAGGGCCGAAATGCCGGCTGGTTGGCCTCTAAACATAAATTGATACAATTTGTTGATGCAGATTCGTATTTGGATACTCGCTGGCTCAGAACGGCTATACCACATTTAAAGAAAGAAAATGTTGGAGCAGTTGCCGGTACCCTCAAAGAGAGATTTCCCAATCGTAACCTCTATCACAGGATGGCTAATCTGGAATGGAATATTCGTAGTGGATCTGAAGGGTGGTCCACAAAGGATATTGAAGCAAAGACCTTCGGTGGTAACGTGCTGATTCATCGGGATTTAGTGGAACAATGTGGTGGCTATCGTGCAGCATTAAGCGCAGGCGAAGATCCTGATCTTAGCTACAGAATTCGTAGCCTGGGGTATAAGGTTTATCGACTCAATTCCCTTATGGCCAGTCATGATATAAACATTAGTAAAACCTCCACTTTCTTGAAAAGAACTCGCAGAAGTGGATTCGTTTATGGATATCTGGCATTGAGTTATTGGAAAGAGCCTGAACGCTATATGGTCAAACGAACCGTTGCCCTGCTAGTGGGTGCCCTGACGCCATTCTCCATTGTAATTATTTCTGCACTTCTAGGACTTTTGGGACCTGGTTTTTTACTGGCTCTATTGGTCATGTTCAGATTGGTGTTTCAAGCGGGTCACTTCTCCCGTGTGATGCGAATATCACGCAAGGAAGCTTTCATTTATAGTCTGTACCTGGCCTTCTGTATTTATCCCCAGTTTTTCGGGGTGCTTGATTCTCTGAGCCAATTTTGGCAACAAAAAATAAACCTAAATCGGCTGAGAGATGAATCTGATTCACCATCTCTAAGTGCCGCTATTCAAACTAACTAATCTTCAAAAATATATGAGCCCTAAGCACAGTTTAAAAACAAAGGAAACCAAAATAATGAATAATACTTATAAATATGTAGTGATATCACCCGTCAGGGATGAAGCTGAATTTTTGCCGCGCGTTATACGGAGCATGGAGTCTCAAACCATTCCCCCTGTTGAATGGGTGGTGGTTGATGATGGATCTACTGATGGTACAACAGAAATTCTGCTCGAAGCTGCCAGTAGAAATGCCTGGATGAATGTAGTAATCAAACCAGATCGTGGTGAACGCTCAGTGGGTCCTGGAGTGGTTGAAGCTTTCTATTATGGTTATGAGCGCATGCGGACTTCAGATTACGCTTTTATCGCAAAAATGGATGGAGATATTGAGTTTAAATCCAATTATGTAGAAACACTTCTCAGCTACTTTAATCGTGATCAATGGTTGGGGTCAGCAAGTGGTAAAATTTTTCTCCCTCAAGGCAAAATACTAGTAGAAGAACGCACCCACGACGAGATGACAGTGGGAGCTTTTAATTTCTACCGACGAGATACCTTCGAGGAAATCGGTGGCTTCGTCAAAGAGGTCATGTGGGATGGTATCGCCTATCATCGCGCTCGGATGGCTAGATGGAGAACGCGCAGTATCAGTAATCCCACATTGAACATCATCCATAAACGATTGATGGGCTCTTCCCATAAGGGGATTCTGCATGGCCGACTCCGCTGGGGACGTGGTCAATACTTTATGGGTACCCACCCCCTATACATCGTCGTTGTGGCCCTTTATCGCATGATTGAGAGACCTTTTGGCCTGGGTGGGTTGAGTATTCTCACGGGATACATTCTGGCAGCTATCAAAGGGATGAAACGCTACAATCACGCCGGTTTTCGTGACAGCCTCCATGCCTGGCAAATGGAACGCCTGAAATTGGATACTCGCCTTGAGCAGTTACCTGCTCCTAAAGATAATCTTTATTCAAGTGTGGCTTAATTCAGGAATATGGAGGAAGTATGCTATCAATAATAATCGTTTCTTATAATACAGAAGCAATCTTAGAAAAAGCTTTAAGAAAGGTTTACGCCCAAACTGAATACTCAGATTTCGAAGTTATCGTGGTTGATAACAATTCCTGGGATGGCAGTTGTGATATGGTTGCACAGAAATTCCCTGAGGTGCATTTAATTCGTCATGATTCAAATAGTGGATTCGCAGCAGGTAATAACATCGGCATTAAGCAGGCCAAAGGCGAATATGTACTGCTGCTGAATTCAGATGCCTATGTATTTAGTGACACCTTAAGAGATAGTGTTGAGTACATGGAAGCAAACCCTACCGTGGGGATCATGGGTGCCCAGCTTGTATGTGAGGATGGTAGTCCTCAACCATCAGCCCGTGAATTTCCAACGCCCTGGAAAAAATTGAAAGTCATGACCGGCTATGAATCCAGACACCCTTCCTATGCTACCTATTATGATTACTTCCAGGCACCACAAGGCGAAAAGCCAGCACCTCGTAAAGTTGGCTGGGTACCTGGGACCTATTTCATGATTCGACGAGAAGTGGTGGAAAAAGTGGGTCTACTTGATGAAATGTTCTTTATGTATTTTGAAGAAGTAGACTATTGCTATAGATCGACTAAGGCCGGTTGGGATGTCGTTTTCAATCCTACGGTGACAGTCATCCATCTGGGTGGTCAAAGCAGTATCGCCAGCAATAAAAAGATCAGTAGAAAAAGTAAAGAGATCCTAGATATCATGGTAAACAGTGAATACGACTACTATCGCAAGAATGCTGGTTTAAGAACGATGCTCATGGCAGCAGGCGTGGAGGTATTCTGGAAAAGTCTGATATGGATAAAGAATCATATTGTTCCAGGTACCCTGGCGCAAGTAAAGGCTAATGAAGCTAGACAATCTATCCGCTTGATAGTCCGTAAAATGAGGAGTGAATTGATCTTTTCTAACTGAGTACCTTATAATTTTCCCTAGCGCAATAAAAGTGACCATTCTCAAGCCGCGGATGGTCACTTTTCATTTTGTATCAACATGAGACAGTAAGCAAATTGTCTCAATATGAGATTCATTTCAAGTTAATTATCAAGTATTATTAACATTTATATATTCATTATATACAGGACTTTAGATGCCATTTATAAGTTTGGCATCAAGCTTGAACTAGTATATAAAAGAATTTGATAATAATGACCAATTAAGGAAACGAGAAAATAATGATTCAAGAGTTTAAAAGACAAATGAGAGATAAAAAGTCAGGCCTGCAGAGCAGGACTATACTGGCTGCTTTCTGGTCTTTAATCGGTAGCGGGGGTGCTGGTCTTATCCGATTTACCAGCAACCTTGTTCTGACCCGTTTACTCTTCCCAGAAGCTTTTGGACTCATGGCAACAGCAATGCTCATGATGACCCTGGTGCAGATTTTTTCAGATACCGGCGTCAAAACTGCCCTCATACAACATCCACAAGGTGATTCCCGGGCATTTATTGATACCTCATTTATTATCGCTTTGGGGCGAAGTATCCTCCTCTTTCTGGTTTTGATAATCAGTATCAGCCCCATTGCGAATTTTTATAGCCAGCCAGAATTGATTGCAATTCTCTGGGTTATGTCACTTGCCTTCCTTGCTGAAGGGTTTCTCAACCCAGCCTTACCCCTGCTGATTAAGAAGCTGCGTATTGAAAAACAAGTGGTCTATTCAATCGGGACTCAGCTGGCTGGTTTCCTAACCACCCTCGTCCTGGTTTATATTCTGAGGTCCGTCCTGGCATTGGCCATAGGATACGTGTTCACTTCAATTTTTAGAGTCATCGGCTCATATTTGATCACTACCTATCGCCCAAAATTTAATTGGAATAAAGCAGCAGGTCTGGCCCTCCTGCACTTTGGTAAGTACATCATTGTGAACACGATGATCGGATGGGCTGTTTTAAATGTTGATCGCTGTAAGTCGTCAAAGTAATTCGGACAAGATCGCTTAAAAAATAAGAGACACTTTCCGGGCCTCCAACATATTAAGCAAACACCTCATGGTGCTGCGATTTCATGTTAATACGCTTCCTCATCTGAAGCGTTTTTTGTTT
>JABIFX010000143.1 GCA_018650445.1 Fidelibacterota bacterium | reverse complement strand
GCTGATACTGCCCAATAGTAAGTCTGATTCTCAAGAAGATCCTCTGTTGGAGTGTAAGATGTACCTATGACTTCAACTGGAACTACTTCAGTTAGCATTGAATCTGTACTCAAGTAGAAATCATAGCCAGTGATTACATCTACTGTGTTGCCAGAACCGGATTGATCTGCTAATCGACCTTTTCCCTTGCTCCTCATCACGATAGTCTCATCATCAGGATCACTTGAGGCTTCCCACAAGAACTCAGGTTGAAGATTCGTGCCCATCTCATCCCATACAGGGTAGAGTAGCTCGAAGTACTCAGGTAGATCATTTGCTGTATTAACAGTAAAACTCTGGTAGCCACCATTGCTTTCGGTCTCAGAATCGTTTAAATCATGAGCGACTACTTTCCAATGGTAGGTAGTATTGTCTTCAAGATCATAGTCTAATTGGAAGGAAGTATCTATTCCTGGATAGAATGTTTCCCCACCAGGATCGGGTGTATCGAGATATAGGACATACCTCACAGTGTCAAGTGGATCAGGATCAACTGCAGGACTCCATGTGAAAAGCGGAGACTGGTTTATGATAGACTCGTCCAGGAGTGGTGACGTCAGATCAAAGGCTGCAGGATCATCGTTTTCAAAGTTGATCAGGAAGCTCTCGGGACCAGCAAGTTCACTGTATTCATAACCATCAAAAGCTTGCACGGTCCACCAGTGTTGTGAGTTATCGACTAGTGCAGTTATAACCTCCCACTCTGTTCCATCTGGATTGTGAGCCACCGCAATGGCTGAATCAAGTTGAATTGCCTGCGTAGCATCATATAATCTGAAATCATAATTGAGGATATCCTCCTCAGCATCAGAACTATTTGATATTTCGAGTAGGACATCACTCGTAGTTACCTCATCACCAATGAGTGATAACTGGGCAGGCATCGTAGGCTCTGTGTTCATACCAAACGCAAGGTCTTCCCACTCACTCCAGAACGTTCCGCTAGCTACTTTAGCCCGTAGATAGTATTTCACACCATCGAGCAATGCTCCTTCAGTATACTGAATAGATGTAGCATCACTTGCTACTTCTCCTGAGTCCCAAATGATATTGGTCTGAAATGTGGAATCCGTTGAGATCTGAAGATGGTAGTTTGTTTGGGTCTCGCCCATGCTATCGAAATAGTCGAATGTGACAAGTGGATCGTGCGTGACGAGATGATAGAGGTGTTCATCACCTGCTATATCTAGGTTTTGAACTTCCATGACCCTGGTAACACCTGTTACTTCATTTGAGTACCAGCTTTCGTTTCCATCAGTATCGTACACAGTAACTGCCAGGTAATATTCTGTACCGAGATTTAATCCTGATAAAGGATGAGATGTATTGATTCCTACATCAACACTGTATTCGTAGGGGAAACCACTTTCATCAGTATCATAGTAAAGCTTAAATCCCCCGAAGTCTCCCAAAGGACTGGGATCCCATTCGAGGTTGATGAAATCATTTCCTGTACCTACAATTATTAGACTATTGATTGATATTGGTGGTGCACTATTTGCCGGTGATGACAACCACGGGGAAACATCCACAATCACGTTAACGCTATCGCCCTGCCCATTTGGGTTTTGCGATGTGTGGTAGGGACCAGAGGAGTGACCCCAGTAATTGCTATTTGCCGTAACCCACTGCGCATTTTCATTTCTGACACTATATCCGTTATTATTTATGTTTGAATTACTGATTACAAGACCATTAAGTGTACCATGTGGAGAAAGATAAATACCGTGTGTATTTTGAGAAGTATTACCCCAAATGGTATTATTTGTAAAATTACCATCCAAAACATCTAAGTACGCTGCACCTCCATTATTTGCATAGTTACGAAGTATTGAAGTACTATCAAAGGTAACGGTAGATCCTTCCATATAAAATCCACCACCCTCCTCGTTGGCGACATTACTGATTATTTTTGAATTAGAGATGGTAACATTTCCAAGTCCATCATACAAGCCACCACCTAGACGTGCAGTATTATCATATATTTGAGCATTATTTATATCAGCTTGTACACCGTCACTTAAATAAATACCACCGCCTCTATTTGTAGAGGTATTACTCCTAATAGTGATATAAGAAGCATCCATACTACCATACATTACAGTTATACCGCCACCCGAGCTTCCGCTATTACCTTCAATTAGAGTATTATTACATACTAAACTATTGGAACGGGAATGTATACCAGCCCCATCACCTCCAATGTTTCCAGAAATAACTGATCCCTCAACTAGTATGTTGCCTCCATCTGCCGCTAGACCACCTCCCCTTTGATCAGCAAGATTCTCTATAATTTTAACATTCCGTACGACTAGAGAGCCGCCTTCCTTGTAAATAGCTCCACCTCTCCAGCTAGAATTTGTCGAGAAATGAGAATTCTCCATAATTGCTACGGATAAACCTGGTTCTATATATGCACCGCCACCATATGTTCCATAGCCCTCACATATATTGTTCATAATATGGTTATTTGCTATTTTGGGGCTCCCTTTTAAGTATAAGCCCCCTCCATTAATACTTGAACCATTCGTAATCTTAAACCCTTGAATCAGTGTAGTTGTATCAATGGTCACAGTTTGTGGATTCATGTAAATTACACTACTTATCCCACCACCATCAATAGTCGTATTACTCGAATCACCAGCACTGATCAGCTTGATTCCATTAGTCTCTGGCCAGATGATATTTTCGTAGTAGGTGCCTGGTTGGACTAATACAATGTCAGTGGAATCTGCAGCATTTAAACCAGCTTGAATCGTTGCATAATCATCTGGAATGTTGATTGTGACTGGCATGCGTTGGGGGGTGCCAAATGGGTTTTCATATGCACCCACATCGGGATTCGATCCTGAGGGGTATGGTCGAATATTCTCTAGAATATCAAAAGGGGGAATAGCGGCTTCGGGGTTACCCGAACCAATACATCGTGAATAATCCGACAAAATCAGGTCAGGGGAAAATGGTTGGGCGAATGATGGATCTTCGGAGATATTATTATAGGTATCGCAACTATCACCATTTGCATTGATCGTAACATTTATACCTATATATTCATTAACCTGCTCAAAATTTGTGCCATTACCAGATATACAACTTCCCTGCACATCTATCTGAGTTCCATTTATCCCAAAAAGGTCATTATTAGAAATAATCGAATTATATATATCAATGAAGCCAGGAAAAGTTTCAATGTCATTAAATATTCCAGATCCACCATTGGCATGTATTGTTGAGTGATAAATAGTAGTATGCGAATCAACTCCGAATGTACTATATACACCATAACTTTGGTTAAAAGCAATCACAACATTTCGAATTGTTGGCGTGTCAAGCCTTTTGCATTGAACTCCTGTCCCATTATGTGAAATAGTACCGTTTTGTACTTCTATGGTAGACACCCAGCAATAGACCCCGGAAAGCTGATTTCCACTAATAGTAAAATTGTCCATTGTACCACCACCCCACTTGCTAGAGATACCATTCTTTAGGTTGTTCCTGATGTGGACATTTGAAATGATGGGGTTAGAATATTCAGCTTTGATACCATCTCCATTATTATATTCTATATTTGCATCTCTAATGATTGGATTGGCATTTCCACATAATATTCCTGCAGATTCACTGCTTGAGCCTCTTATGGTTAATCCTGCTAATATTGAAGTAGTATCCTCATCATTAATAAAAGATACTGTTGCACCGTTGCTCCCACCATCTATTACTGTTTCTGTAATGATTGCTTCATTGCTATCGAAATGATACATGGATGTAATTAGTATTTGTTTTCCATTAAAGATAATATTTTCATTGTAAGTACCAGGCAATAACAGGAGGGTATCACCGTTTGATGCGGCCTCGATGGCAGATTGAATCTCAGAAAACATTGTAGGAATTTCAATTAATGTAACATGCTCATTTAATGTTACATGCGGTAAGGTAGTATCATTATACATGCTAACATCCGAAACCTGATAGGAGAAGTAATTATCCATTTCATACGAAATGTCGTATATGCCTGCATCAAAAGTTATGGAGAATGATCCAGTGTTATCTGTTTCAATCGTGGTCTCAATAATACTCGGCGCTGTTCTTACAAAAGTAATGGTAATCCCACTATGATCAGATTGATTATCAAGATAAGCATACCCATCTATGGTTACCTGACCTAGGGCAAAAGAGACTAATAGCATAGCTGCAATGATAATTTGAGTCGTGTTTTTCACGTTTGTACTCCCATATAGTTACTTAATTGAAACTTCAATTTGAGAATTGGTATCGTACCGTATCTGGATACTTGGGTTGAAGAAAACATTCATGTTTAGTACAGCACAATATATTAGAGTATTACATATATAAAAGTTCGTGACACTATTTATCATATATAAGAGTGATATCAATCATACCCTTATGATTTGGATTCGCTTAAAGTCCCAGAATATGATTGATCAATTGTAATTTACTGGTAATCTAAAAAAATACACTGCTCACCCAGTGCGCACGATAATCTACTTGCGCCCAAATGTAATATTTATGCACCAATTACACTTGTTGGTATTGAGACTTAAAATCCCTTGGTGAAAAGGCCGTAATATTAACTATCTACTTTCTGTTTGAGATCCCTCTGCACATATAATGCACACAGTAAAACATAAACATCCATAACACGCTGATACGCAGCCACTTACAGAACCAGACAAGCGGACTGAAAATCCCCGTGTCGGCGGTTCAATTCCGTCCCTGGCCACCACATAAATCCCTTGTAATTCTTAGACTTACGAGGGTTTTTTGTTTCTAGGGCATTTACGAGTTTTCTATCCAATATGGACAAAATGGGACATCCTG
>JABIFX010000134.1 GCA_018650445.1 Fidelibacterota bacterium | reverse complement strand
TTTCTTTTGATCGCTTTTACTCGTCTCTCTACTTCTGACTTTGGGCTCATTATTGGCTCCTTTTTCGGGTTGTTAGCCGCCCAAAGTATCTCTTATTTATTTAGATCAAATGAACCGAATTGGTCTGACTCCACACAGCCGGACACCAAGGTTCTATGTATTTCAAGAGATACACCTTTTGCCCAATCCCGATTTTGTGGTGCTGAAGGACTGGAAAACGTAATCACATTATCTGATTTTGAATCAGGTCAGTTTGGCAAAGATTATGGTCTTCAAGTTGTTGATAGTGTGATGAAGGGTTTCCTCTCACGAGTCGTGATTATTGTGGATGTAGATGGTAAAGTTGTCTATACTCAGCAGGTACCTGTCATCTCAGATGAGCCGAATTATGATGAGGTTGTCGCTAAATTGGGATAAAACCTTTTGTTAAATAGCCTACAATTAATCGCCTCACTATTACCATGAAGTACCACGGGAAATAGTGAGGCGATTTCGTTTATATAGACAGAGATTAATTGAACCATAAAACTGCTAAGGCGTATATGTCGAATTCCAGAAGTATAACTGAAATAGGTGTTTTGCTTTTAATGGTATCAGTTTTTCTTCAAACTCCAGGACTAGCCCAAACATGGTCAGAGGATACATTGAGACTCAATCCAATTACTTTTGAAGACCCCAGTCCCGTTGGATGGAATGCTCAGTATAAAACTGTGATCAACTTCCCCGATGGTGATAATAAGTGGTCACAAATCCTTATGGTTCAAACCTTAAAGTGTGATTCAGCCACTGCAGGAGATAAATATCCTTGTGGTGAATGGGATTATATATGGAACACATTTATCGAGGTTCCCCAAGGGGATAGCACCGAGTTATTTACCCTTGGGAGCTTTGTAACTCCATACGGTAAGCGTTTGCATCTGGGAGGTGAGAATGGATGGGAATGGATATATGATATCTCTGAGTATGCTCCACTGTTGAAAGGTGAACGAGAATTGGTCACCGGGAACAACCAGGAATTACTAAATCTTGAGTTTGTATTCATAAAAGGTACACCTGCAAGAAAAGTCATCTCAGTACAAAATGTCTATCCATATGGTCAGTTTAAATATGAATATCTAGCCACAGACAGCTTGCTAAAGGAGAGGGAGATCATTCTATCTGTTGCAGCAGAGGGCTTCCGGCTAAAAGCAATTATTTCCGGGCATGGTCACGCTGGACCACATAACTGCTGTGAATGGGATAGAAAAACGCATAGCTATCGAGTTAATGGGTGGCAGACTTACAGATGGGATGTGTGGAAGGATTGCGGCAATAACCCAATTTATCCACAGGGTGGTACTTGGCCATTTGATAGAGCGGGTTGGTGTCCAGGGTCAAAGGTAGATGAATACGAATTTGAACTGTCCCCTAAAGTATCACCAGGAGATACAATCACGCTTGATTATAGCATTGAGCCCATCAGAGATAACGGTGAAAAAGATGGGACATTCAGGATGAGTCATCAGCTATTTAGCTATGGTCCACCAAATTTTAAACATGACGCTGCAGTTGTTGATATTATAACTCCTAACTCCGCTGATCAATACAGCCGGTACAATCCTAATGGTGGTAACCCAATCATAGTTATTCAAAACCGCGGGAAGTATCCTCTTAGGGATGTATCCATTAAATACGGAGTTAAAGGTTATCGAAAGAAAAACCTAAACTGGACCGGAAATATGAATTTCCTTGAAACTGAGAAAGTCACACTTCCAGCCCTCAACTGGAAGAAAATGAGGAAGTCAGGAATCTTTGAAGTTGAAATCTATTTTCAAGATGATCTAAAAGATGAGTATCCGCAGAACAATGTTTTAAAAGCTCACTTTATAAAACCCAAAAGTCTGCCTCAACAATTCGTATTGTCCATTCAAACTAATAATCTTGGTAGAGCCGCAGAAAATAGTTTTACTATCAGTGATGTTTCGGGAATGGTCTGGTATTTTGAAGATGGGTTTAAAGACAGCACAAACTATCGACTGCCAGTTGAACTATCCAGGGGGAGTTATCAGTTTAAGTTTAATGATGACATGGAAGATGGAATATCTAGTCACTGGTGGAATAGGCAGCTTGCCCCTGAACAGGTAGGTACCGATGGGT
>JABIFX010000052.1 GCA_018650445.1 Fidelibacterota bacterium | reverse complement strand
GCTCAATTTTGGACACATTCATTCGAATCAAGTGGTGGCTACACTGCCAGTGTTACAGAATTTAGTGATGGTGCTGAGGATTATTGGGGGAGAATTGATATAACAAACAGACAAATGACTGATGGAACATCAATCGCAACCCAAACGCTTGCTTCGGGTGATAATTACTTTTGGTTAACTTATGATATACCCTCTGGAGCTACTGTAGATAATGTGGTAGATGGTGAATGCACTTCAGTTACTGTAGATGGTACTGCCAGAACACCTTCAGTAACAGCTCCATCAGGAAATAGAACTATAACAGACTTGGTTGCGCAAAATAATGCACTTGATTTTGACGGATCGAATGGTTATGTAGACTTAGGTTCTCCAACCGATTTAGATAATCTTGGTCAAGGAAGCTATACAATTGAGGCTTGGATTAAAACATCTAACACAAACACAAGGCAAACTATTATAGGAAATTACGATGGTACACCTGCATATGTCCTTGAATTATATTCAACAGGAAACTTGAGATTTTATGTTAATAATACCGGTTATAATTCATCTGCAGAAGTCGATGATGGTCTGTGGCATCATGTTGCCGGAGTTAGAGATTATAATAATGATATTCTGTTGTATGTAGATGGAGTAGAAATTTACAGTTATGGCTCTGACCCGGAGGGTTCATTTACAGTTACTCACAATACAATGATCGGACGAAATCCAAGCGGTTCTTATGATCTTCATTTTGATGGTTTAATAGATGATGTACGCATTTGGGATGATGTGCGTACTCAAGCTGAACTTCAAGAATATATGTGCGAGGATGTTTCATCTGAATCGAATTTATTAGCTTATTACCGAATGACTGATGGTAGCGGAACATCCCTTACTGATAACAGCAGTAACTCAAATACCGGTACACTTAATAATATGGATAATTCAGATTGGGTAACCGATTATCTTATACCTTCTGGTAATGGAACTTCTGGTACTGAATATCAAATTCAAACCCTCAATCATTTATGGTGGCTTTCACAAAATTCAGGCAAGTGGGACAAATTATTTGAACAGATAGCTGATATCGATATGACGGTTACACAAAATTGGGATAGCAATGCAGGTTTTACTCCTATTGGTAATCTTTCTACTAACTTTACAGGCACCTATGATGGTGATGACCATACCATTGATGGTTTAACGATTAACACTAGTTCTGCTGATTATATTGGCTTATTTGGCTATATAGATCATAGTGCAATATCAAACATTGGGCTAACAAATGTGAATATTACTGCCGACGATTTTGTCGGTGGTTTGGTTGGACGTAGTGATAGTTCCGCCATCAGCAATTCTTATTCCACAGGTGCTGTGACGGGCCACGATTATGTCGGTGGTCTGGTGGGGGATAATGATCTATCATCTACTATTAACAATTCTTATTCCATAGCTGTTGTTATTGGTAATAGAAATTATTCTGGTGGTTTGGTTGGGTTTAATAGAAATTCTTCCACTATCAATAATTCTTATTCTACAGGTACTGTGACTGGTGACTATTTTGGTGGTGGTTTGCTTGGGTATAATGATGGTTCCACCATCAGCAATTCTTATTCCACGAGTGTTGTGATTGGTACCGGGTATGTCGGTGGTCTGGTTGGGTGTAATAATAATAACAACGCCACCATCAGTAATTCTTACTCAACAGGTGCTGTGACGGGCGCCAATAATTTCGGTGGATTAGTAGGTTATAATTCTACTATTGTTACAAACTCTTTCTATGACCAAACAACATCAGGTCAGAGTGATACAGGAAAAGGCACACCCAAAACTACTGCCCAAATGAAAACGCTATCTACTTTTACCAACTGGGATTTTTCAAATATTTGGGATATTTCGACAAATACTTATCCATTTTTAAATACAGCAAGCCATGTAGTGATAGATGGCAACGATGGTTTTAGAATGATGAGTAGCCCAGTAGCAGGACAGATTTACAGTGATTTACTTTCAGAACTATGGACACAAGGAATGACGGGAGCCGATGAGACGAGTGGAACAGCCAATGTGTGGACACTGGATGTAGCCAATCAAAGCTGGGTGGC
>JABIFX010000053.1 GCA_018650445.1 Fidelibacterota bacterium | reverse complement strand
GGGGATGTGTTGGAATACCAGCTATCGTTCTTGTGGTGTTTGCATCTTCCAGGGTTTTAAACCCGATGCTGATTCTGTTATTCTTCGTGCTAACCCTGATCGTTTGGTAGCTATCAAGTCCGAGCAATGAAAGCCCGCTGGAAACGAGCCCGGCAAGCTCATCGCTGCAATATTTATCATCAGCTATCTGTAGGTAATGCATATGCTTTCCTCCATTGGTGGTTATTGGTTTACCAGTACTTTTCTTATTCCACATTTTTCTGGAATAAGAAGAGTAGAGGCAGGCTTCCTGTCTGTTAATCAATGAATAAAAAGGAGAACAAATATGAGCCTGTTATTACACAGGGGAGCTCAAGACATCGAATATGATGACTTGAAAGAAATCCCAATCCCCAAAGAAACATCGAGCTATAAACCAGTCACTCATCATGAGCTGGCAGATAAGCTCAAAACAATGACTCTCGATCTAATGCCTGAGTATGCTCATGCTCAGTCACAATACGGAGTGACTCGTGAGGGTCAGAAACTGTTTGGATTGCACACCTTCCAGAATGGAGATCAAGAGCTTGGCTTCAGTGTGGGATTTCGAAACAGCTATGATCGGTCTTTAAGCGTGGCAGTTGCATTGGGAGCTCAAGTCTTTGTCTGTGATAACCTCATGCTTACAGGTGATCTATCTGTGATGCGAAAGCATACAGCAAATGTCAGGGATGATCTTGAGAATCTGATTCTTTCAGCACTGTACAGATCCAAGACCACTTATCGTCAAATCAAAGAGGACACTGAAGGCATGAAGGAGTTCCCTATGAGTGACGATAAAGCATATCAAACTCTGGGAATGGCTTATGGTCGTGGAATCATTTCGCCCAGACAGATCCCGGTCGTAAAGTCAGAGTGGCTAAAACCATCTCATGATGTGTTCGAGACTCGCTCAGCTTGGAGTCTCTACAACGCTTTCACTGAAAGTATGAAGTCGACTCCTCCAGGTTCTATCATGGAAAGGTACTTGAAACTTCATGAGCTATTCAAGTCCGTGGCTTATGCATGAGCTATTTCTACTTCTCAATCAACCCAAATACACAATCATAATAACTGAAGAAAAAGGAGAGCAGAATGTTCAGAATTCCAAAGATTCCTACTAGCGTAATTTCAGTAGCGGTGGAGATCATTAAAAAGGTCATCACAGGTGGCAAATGAAAATCAATCGAATTAATAAAATTGTAAGCCATGCCTCAAAGCTCGTTCGTGAGCTCATGAAGGAGTGGTTTGGTGAAGAAGAAAAGGAGAAGCCAGATGACGAAAAAAGAGATCCTTGAGACAATTGAGCTAAGACAGTCAACCCTCAAGACTTGGCTCTCGTGTCCGTTGATGTACCGATTTAGGCACATTGACAAGCTTGAACCAGCGTTTCGTTATCCAGGTACGATACACGGTAGTGCATTGCACATGGTCTTGAAACAACTCCATGAGGGTGAGATGGACAGCAATCTAAGAGCTCTCTATATCAAGGCTCTTAATCATTACCTGTATGCGAGTGATGAGTCTCATATCCCTGTGCGCTGGAAAAGGGACATGGCCAAAGAGATTGAGGCCCTGACTAAGAATGGAGTTGAGATTTTAGAGAACTATAGGAGCAAAGCGTATAACCGCGAAGCTATCGTCTTGTTTTCGGAGGTTCCGTTTAGAGTCAAAATACTTGGTTATCTATTTACTGGGACAATAGACCAGATCCGCAAGAATCTTGATGAGACAGTCTCGTTAATCGATTTTAAATCCAGCAAGATGCGTCCAAACCAGTACGCTATCCCAAATGACTTGCAGCTAACACTGTACTCATACGCTCTGAAGTTCGGAGAGGTACTCGTTGATGACATCTGGATTAAACCAAACATGATGGTGGATTCAGTTGGTATCTATTTCCTTCGAGGTCACGAAGTGTATAAGCGCAAAGTCGTCGGAAAAGAGATAGGGGATGAGAAGGGCTCACCATTTATGATGACTCGTAAATCTATTCAGGATCTTAGGAGCTTCCGTCATGAGATAAGGGCACAGCTATCAGCTATGGTTAAGCCTTGGTATTATCCCAATACAGCGAGCTGTTCGTTCTGTACCTACGCAACTCACTGTGTTAGTCGGAATGACAATGTGCCGGAGAAGGATGCTGAACTAGCGCATGAATTATTAGCTGAATTAAATATGGCTGGATAGCCAGAAAGGAAAATATGGAAAATGCAATAATAGTCCCGGACGATGTCAAAGCGGCGATGTCCGTCGCTGGATGGGACATGGAGAAGGAGATGGTGGGTCAATCAACTGCATCCTCTAGCTTCGAACTCCCGCGTGTACGTATTGAGCACAGGGATAATGGTAAACATCGTGTGTATATCGATACTGGAGAGAGTTACCTAGACGGCGACAGTCAAGAGATTAGTATTCCTGGTAACAAGCTATCAGGTGTTGTCTTTGCCGAGCAGTCTATCCGTGCTTTGTGGCAGGAGGGTGCTGAAGTGCCTTTGTGCTCAGGGATAGAAGGTCATCCTATGGGTAAAGAACCACTAGCCCATGAATGCAAGCATTGTGAGCATGGTGTTATTGGTGGATCCTGTAAACCAAAGGCAAGGTTGTTCCTGCTTGCTGAGATCGATGGAGAAGTAAAGCCACTGGTCTTTGCATTATCACCTACATCAATCAAACACTGGAATGCCCATAAGAAGAAGCTACAGCGTTCTTACCTGCCAGTTGTAGCAGTGAATACAACATTCGAGCTAATGGACGTGAAGAAGGGAACATACCGTTGGGCCGAGGTGAAAGCCGGTGTAGATGGTATCGCTTCTAAAGAGATGTTGATGCTGGCAAAGGAAGCCAGAGATCAATTCGAAGAAGTAACTAGAGTGATCTCAAGTCATGACTTCGCAGATCCTGGTGATACTTCCGTAGAGCCGTTTTAGGACGGAATTAGAGAGTGCCTTGTGCATTCTCTTTTAGCATACCATTTTGCCTTAGCAAACCTCCTCAAAAAAATATAAATTTTTTTCAGACTTCACTTTCCATACAGAAATCGAAAAAAGACCTTTGCGGTCGATCGGATAACCTGGTACTTGATATTTGGGGGTAGGGTCCCCGTTTTAGAAATCCTTGGGGCCGATTAATTATTGGGATATCTTGTTTGATAATGACAAAGAAAATCAAAGCAACAATCGCCCGCTATCGACGACTTCTGAACAATGAATGGAAAGAACACCATTTCATTAGTGATGGAGCAGGTAAACGCTTCATGATTGGACCATTGTATCTCCGTATTGATGACACAAAAGGAGCCATGGCTCATTACAAATGGTTCGAGAAGATGTTTGATGATGATTCAGGTGAACCTTTTCATAGAATGGGATGGACTCTGACACTGCATAGGCATGGTGATAATCTTGGTGCTGAGAGAATGCTTCTTATCGCTATGCTAAAGAATCTGTATCTATTCCCGATTCTGTTCGGTGAAGAGCCTGTTCCAATAGAGGGCTGGCATGGGTCAAATTGGGAAGATCTTGAATACATCACCGATGCACCCAAATGGATGATAAATCTATGGACCGACGAAGAGTTGAGTTGGGCAAAAGGTATCTATTACGGTGATCAAGCTGTGAAGATTCGTGATCGCTATATGACCATCAATCAATTCCTTGAGCTTGAGCGTCCTGGTGAAAAGCGCAGTATGCTCGTAGAAGAATCTATGAAGCTTGAACGTGGGGATTATAGAAGCCTAGGTAACTAGAGCATTTTTAACAGAAACATCAACTGTTTTCTCCCTCTTTCGACACAAAACTGATACCCAGCAGGGCTTAGCGGAGATTTATGATCATACCAATCTTTTAACAACCCTACAGTTTGCAAAATGGGCGGGGCCGAATAATCGACCCCTAATTTACTATACTTGATCCTCAAAATTTAAGTATTCTCGTACTCCTGGTTCAAGAGAACCTCGAAAACAACCATAGTGGCAGAAGAACATTTGCTCTAGCTGCTCGGACGTTTCCCTATCTAGGTTTGAGAAAATTGAAACTCCGCAAGGGTCAAACCTTGAATCCTCATCGATATTATGACCACATATGGCGCAATGATATTTAACTAATGCCATGATC
>JABIFX010000055.1 GCA_018650445.1 Fidelibacterota bacterium | reverse complement strand
CCAAATGAATAAAGCAGATGCGAGAATGCCTGAGCAGTTCTGCTACGGTCTTTTTCCAGACCTGCTGTTGAATAGGCGATGACGATACCACCGCACATCCCGATGCAATGGCCAAAAGATCCCACAAAGGCTATAGTTATAATAGAAATGATATTGACAGTTTCCACTACCGCTCCAGGAGTTGTTTACGAAAACTCAAATTTGCCATGGTTTCACCATTAAGCATGGCTTGCTGCATGGTTGTAAAGTCAATGAGGTTCTCCTGATAGGTCTTATATGCTCCAAATCCGTACGACATGGGTGTTTGATCAGTACGACTATACCAGGCCAGTCTTCCATCAATCCACTCACCAGAAGGCAAATCCTTAACCCAGATGATTGCTTCATCTTTAAAAGGACGGGCACTTATCCAGGCTGCCATACAACCATGGTCATCAAAAAACCAGGTTTTCCCATCTGGAGCTACAATCTGAGATGCAAAATTCAGATCGTTGATTACCATTCCGCATTCACTACCCTGAAATTTACCAGCTGTCATCTTGACCGGTTGCTTGCTGGTATTACCCTCATAAACCACCGTCATCTGCTGGGATTTACCCAACAAAGAAAAGATGGTAATGATGACCACGATGAGAACGAGGATAATGATAATTGGTTTAATTGTTTTCACGATTCACCCCCAATGATATCTACACATTGAAATTATCTACTCCTCAGTAGTATAATCCAACTCAGTGGAAAGTCGATACCGCATGACCCGCTGATGTTTGGTATCAGCTATATAGACTATCCCCGTAGCATCCACTGCCACACTGCGGGGTCCATCCAGGATATCTGCAACCTCAACCTGATAGGTTGAATCTCTGGTGATGTATTCATACTCGGATCCAACCAGGATGGAGTCGCTATAGCTGGAATCTACCAGCACACGATTCATTCCAATATTAAAAGTGAACTTTCCTGAGGGATTGAACTGCTGAATCTTATCGTGACCCGTGTCAGCGACATAAATATTTCCCAGAACATCTAGACTTACATCCGAGGCCATATCATAGCGCTCAATTTCCATGATATCATCTTCACCATATTCAAACCCAGAGCTGCCTCCGACTTTATGGACACTAAAATTTACACCCCATTGTGTGTAAAACAGGGCACCATCTTTTCCGTGGGTCATGCCATGGGGATCATTCACGGTCCCATTGCCAGTTCCAGGTGAAACTGCCCGTCCCGAAATTGTTCCGCCATAGACCAATATCTCTTCGCCTTCCCCCGTCATGAGGAGAGCTACAGGAACATATTGAAGCTCCATAATTGCATTCGATTTCGTATCAGCTACAAAACAATGATCACCAAAACTGCTGACACCGGTTACATGAACATTGGCAGGATCGATAAAATAACGTGCAACTTCTATGGCTTCCAGACTATCACTAGCATCCCAGAAAGCACGGGGTGCTAACCAATAATCAAGATTTTCATCAGACCAGCTAATGGAATCAATGGTCCAATCCAGCTCTTGAAGTGCATTGATAGAATCGAAACCCATTACCCATTGGAGGTCGCCCGCTGGCGATTCAAGTCTCACACTGGTCGCCATAAAATCCACACCTACATTGTTAAGGTATTGATTCCAGACCATGAGACGATTGCTACTATCTGCAATGAACAGGTTGAGGCGGTCGTCCTGATGAATAGCGTGGGGTAAAACGTTAGTTCCTGCTTCATCTAGGAGATTCGATAGAGCTCCAAAATGGTTTCCATAATCATCATTGATGACTACCTCTCCAGCAGCACTGATGACGTGAATAGATGCCTGATCATGATCGGCTACAAAAACATAGCCATCAGCCCCAACAACAATATCCCAGGGACTGGCAAAGGTATAGCCATTTAACATATCCCAATCTGGACTAATACGTATATAGGATGTATCTCCAGCTCCGAATACTGGATCAAATTCAGCTGTTTCAGTAGGCAGATCAACCTTGATACCGCAGCTTGTGATGACAAAAACCAACAGCATGATAGATAAATATCTTTTCAGGCGTAACATTAGAATGACCATCCCAGACTGACATGCTCAGAACGATTTAAGTCAGACATATCTGCATAAGAATAGCTAAAACTAAATCCTGACCATTCGATACCCAGACCCACTGTCCAGGAACGTACCTCATCGCTAAAGTGATAACCGCTTCTTAAAAATAGCAGGTCGCGGAATCCGTATTCAATTCCAAGTGAGATGTTTTCCGCGTTATCAACTGGGTGATTGAGCTGAATGGAGCTGGTCAACTCCTGGTTGGGTGATTGGAGCCATTCGTGGGCCACACCAAGACGAAAAATAGTAGGTGGCGCAAAGGATTCGTATTCTGTTTCAGTTGAATCCGTATCAGCATACTTCCCATCTGGACCGGCAGGTGAGCCGAAGTTCAGAAGGGATACTGCAAAGCGTAGATCTTTATAACCTGTCCGATAATATGTCCCCAGGTCCATGAGCATAGTTCGCATGGTCAAATCAGCCAGCTGTTCTTCAACGAGCTTGGTGGTGAGACCAAATGAGAAGCGGTCCGTCATCCTTAGAGCATAGGTAAGCCCTAAAAGCATATCCCCATAATTGAAATATTCGCCAGTTCCATCAGGTCTATATTCAGTCGTAATCTCAGTTGGCGGAGCATATAAGGCCAGTGCACTGAATCCCAGGTGATGCACACGACCAAACTTCCAAACCCCGGCAAAGGTGCTCAACTGAAAATCTGCGATCCATTCACTCTGATCCACCATAATACTTATGCGTTTCTCCACCTGCGCCGCTCCAGCGGGGTTCCAGAAGAGACTGCTGGCATCATTGGCAATGGCAGTATATGCACCAGCCATTCCATGAGCCCTGGCACCGATCCCGATCTTGAGAAATGAAAATGAAGATGTCCCGGCTCGTTGACCACCCAGGCTGGGGAAAAGATTGCCTTGAGCCCCCACAAACTGGGTCAACACGAGCAAGGTTAATATGATCAGGCCGCGGCGCATTAGAATCTCAAGCTCAAGCCCATTTCCACGGTTCGGGGGATAGAATAGCGGCCTGGATTATAATTCGGATCAGGACTGTTGATGAAACCATAGGAATAAATCTCACCGGGATCGTACCCTTTACCGGTAAAAGGATTAATACGCGTTGGACGTTTCACATTGAAAAGATTTTCTATAGTACAATAGGCTTTTAACTGGAGACCGCTTACTTGGAAATATTTATTCAACTTGAGATCAACCGTTGTAAAGGCATCAGCAGTTTCAGAGTAGGGTGTATCACTTTTTGACTGTCCCTCATAGTAGAACTTGCCATATTCTTCCCTGATGGTGATGTTTTCCATGCCTGTGTAGCGGCGGCCTGCCTGATACTCGATACGCGCTGAAATACCCCAATCTCTGGGAAGCCGAAGTCCAAATAGGTGGAGCTCATCCTTTTTGCTCACATTGAAGTGCAAATTGGTGAAAATGCTGAAAGGTTGATCCCATCTTAAAAAATTCTCACCCAGGGGTTTTTCATCGAGACGACCAGCTTCTACCAGGAGGTTATCCAGTGGTGTGGAACTCTTGCCCGTAGTAAAACTGTAACTCAAATTGGCATCAGCTGAGAAAAACCTGGCAAAACGTCGTTTGAATTTCATCTCAATGCCTCGAGATCGGGCGTAATCCATATTGATGTATATGAGATAGGAGAGATGGCCATAGCGAGGATTGAAAAGGGTGACTCGCTGGCTGGTTTCGTAATCAAACATATCCTTGTAGAAAGCTTTGATCTCCAATACTTGATTGGCATCAAATTTATGCTTTATCCCAATTTCATAGGCCACAGTGGTCTTGGGCGAAAGGTTGGGATTGCCAAAGAGCTGGTAGGTGGCCTCTGCCGAGGAACGCAGTTTTGCATAGACATAATTAAATGTGGGTAGTTGGGAAAAATGGCCATAGTTGAAATACAACACATCAGAGTCTGTAACCGGATGAGATATTCCCAACCGCGGACTTAAATGTCCTTTGGCTCTGTTCCCGGCAAACTCAAATGTCTCAGCGTAGAATTTTGCTCGAGCTGCATCGGTGATGGTCAAAACAGAGCTATCTGCCACAGCGTCTTCCAGATATTGTCCAGGGAACCAGTAATCATAGCGAATACCCAGGTTAGCAATCATTCCATCAAAGGTGATGCGATCCTGGAGATAGAATGAACCATAGTCTGTAGTTATATTCCAGAAGTCATAATTACGACCCAGACCGGATTCTCCCAACCAGGGCGAATCGATATCAATGACCTGTAGTTCTGATTGCTTGTGATCGAACCCTGCCTTAAAGCTGTGGCGTTTGGATGGTTGATAGTTGATATCTGCATCAAGGGAAAGGTTATCAGAGTAGTAATCATACCAGTCAGAGGCATCACCATGATCCCAGAACTCATCACCATAAGCAATATCGATCTCCCCATCAATCCCAAGTAGATAGTAATTGATTGGTTCAGTGTCAGTGGTTTGCTCATACTCTGTCCAGTGTTTGTTTTTAACAGCGGAATGATTATTGGTAAAAAAGCGACCGATAGTGATTTCATAGAAGAGTTTTGATGAGAGCGTATGGGTATATAGCATGGAGCTAAGGATAGATTCCTTAGTAATGGTATTGAAATTGGTAAGAATGTTTTGATATCTATATGGGAAACCCCAGCCCTGATTGATATTTAATGAATAATCGTATGAGACACTGAGCTTCTGCTGGCTGTTAATACGCCAGGTCAATTTGTAGAGCCCATGCCAATCATTTTGCTGTCGAGTTGCCAAGCTCTCCATCCATGACTGTGAGGGGACCAGATCATCAGCCCGTGGTAAATAGGAGTCGTTGATATGCATATAGCCATTGAGGAAAAAGCTGAATTGACCAGGAAGCTTCAAACCCAGGGCACTCATGGCTCCTGTGAACACCTCCGGACCACTTAAGGTGAATTCAACTCTGTCCTTGGTGAAGGCATCCCAGGGTAAATCCTTCAAGCCAAAATGATCACTGGAATAGGAGAATGTTCCGTGATAGACCTCAGAACCTTCCTTTATACGAATGTTGATAATACCTGACATGGCCTGGCCATATTCTGCATTAAAACCACCTGTAATCACTTCAAGCTCTTCAATGGCATCCACATTCAAGTAGAGATTGTTCGCGCTCCCTGAGAGTGGATCTTTGACTGACATTCCATCCACAATAAACATGGATTCATCAACACGACCTCCTCTGATATGGATTTCGTTATCCTGAGAAGTAATACCAGCTTGCTCAGCCAGAACGTCACCCACATTCTCCACTATATTCATTTTTAAGTCGTCAGCAGTGAGTCTGACACTGGAAGCAGTCTGATCCACTTCAAAAAGAGGACGTTCACCCTCAACTACCACTTCCTGGCCCAGGGCAAGCGTGGTTTGCTCCAGTTCGATTTCCACATAGGCAGGTTCAGCAATGGTGACAATGGTATTGGTTTTCAGGACGACCTTATAGCCAATCATTGAGAATTCGATATCATAGGTTCCAGGAGACATACCGGTCAATCTGAAGCGACCATCCAAATCAGTGGCACTGCCATAGTAGCTTCCTTTAATCATAACATTTACGCCTGGGAGTGATTCACCTGAAATGGGGTCGGTCACGCGCCCTTCAATAACACAGCGACCTTGTCCAGAGATGGAGAGCACCATGGAAAGCATTAATAAGATTGTAAGGATACTTCTCACTATTCGAAGACCTCGTATAAGAGATAATTCATAATGGGAATAATGTTTTCATTTCCATCACACAAATGCAAAGGCAGACTAAAAAAGATGGATTTTCCGGAGCCAGCTGAAGGTTTAAAAAGTTGTGCTACTGGTGGATTACCTGTCCAGGCATCATTGGTGTTACGGGCATCCTGAAGAACAAATATATCCTGACTGATCTCGCCATCAGTAAGATTGGCTGGATAATAGGCGCTTACCCTGCGTGCAATCAGGCTGGAGGTTTTCAGGGTAAGATTTGAAAGGAAGGCTGTTGAATCAGTAACATCCAGATCTACCACATTGATATCTAGACCTGATAGCATCCGACCTGAAGGATTAATGACCCAGTTCGAATCAATACTGGTGAAGGTATAGCCAGCATCAATAAAAATGCTGGAGACAAAAACATTGCCGCCGGTTTCCAGATAAGTTCTCAGGGCCCCATCTGCTCCAGGGAGTGTAGGTATTTCAGAGTAATGGTACCACACAACCGTCTTGAAGTAACTAAACATGGCCAGTCTGTCAGTTGATGAAAGTGGCAACGCTTTTTCATCCACACCCAGCTCGAATACGGAGTAATTGTTCAACCCTTCAATAGAATCTAAAATGCTTGTATAGAACGCATGGGTCGAACCATCGTCAAGCTTATAATCATCTACCAGTAAAATGTCACCAACTGGTTCCTCCACACGCCAACCATTGGGGGAGGCAGCATCTGTGGTGTCTGGGAACTGCAGCAGATTACTAAGTGCACCGGCAGTGTCGATGGCCTGGACATAAAAGGTATGAAACCCAGATGGAATATCTGTTAAAGTCACGCCGGTAATATTACCAGGTAAATAGGTCCAGGTATTGGTACTATCCAGTCGATACCGAATCTGATTAATGGTTTCAAGGCCATCAATATCGCTGACCGACCAGGCAAAAGTACGTGTAGGAAAGGTGACATGGGTGACGTCGGGATTCGCTCCTACCGTTGGGTTGCTATTTTCTGCAAATTCAATTTCTGGGTATGAGTTTGCCACGGGTATTCGCAATGTAGCCGGTGATGGATCCAGCGCGCCTTGATTGTCTTCAGCTTTTACTTCAAAAAGGAATTCATCATATATAATCTGAAGTGGGAGAAAGAAAGTATCTGATTCAGCCGTGCTACGAGTCCAGGTATCTTCAAAGTTCCAGCGGTAGTGATATGCTACAACCTCACCATCTGGGTCTTCACCCCACCAGTACATGACCTGATGACTTGTAGTGGTATCGGCAATATTCCTGGTAAATATAAAGGTGGTATCTGATGTCGTATCAGACAGAACCGTATCAATACGATCTGGGGCAAACGTCAAAAAGAGGTGTGTCTCAGGAGCAGAATTTCCCAATCCTTCAGATGGTAGATCATCGAGGAAAGGGTTTTCCAGAGATTCACAAGTCATGATGAACAAAAACATAAACATCATGGCGATGCCTGTGCTTATATTTTTTCCTAATCTCATCATAACAGTAATTTCTTATTTATCAGGTGTTCCCGCCTGATGTCAGTCACCAGGCGGGAAACATCCCCATACTATTTCAAGTAGGTCATTTTTCCCACCATCTGCTCTGAACCTGCTATCATACGATAGAAGTACAGACCTGATGATACAGGGCGACCTTTTTCAGTTAATCCATTCCAGACTACCTGGTATTCACCGGCATTCAGGGATTGATCCACCAGCGTGGTCACGTGCTGTCCTAGCTGGTTATAGATCACCAATTGAACCTCTAGTGCTTCTGGAATACGGAAGGCAATATTGGTTGTGGGATTGAAGGGGTTGGGATAGTTCCCCAGAGCATAACCTTCAGGTACAACCAAGTTGTCAATAGCCGAGGTGTTCAGAACCATATCTGACTGATACAAGGGTACCAACTTATAGGTTGTTGAATCCTCATAGGAACCATAGTGATGATAAACCCATCCCCGGGCTTCATCATATACAGATCCCGCAAGTGGTTGGATATAGACAGGATCTCCTGGATACTCCTGGGTCCAGTCCCTGAAGTATCGTGAATCATCATCAACGAGTACCGACCCACTACCGTCATCGATTCGTAGCATGTCAAAATCATCAGGGGGAAGATTCTCGATGATGGTTGCATTTTGGACCTTAACCATCACATTACCCCACTGTTCTGCTGTGGTAGGCCAGCGAAGATCACCAGTAGAAATCACGGGTTCTTCGGGAAGAGGCAATCCGAAATTAAGAATATCAATTTCTGTAGTAATCCATAATTCGGTCATATTCGAGACACTTGAACCATCACGCGTATCAAACTCCAGGATTCTACCTGACATTTCAATCAGATCTCCTTCAAACAGCACAGGATAAGCTGTAGAATCTGGATTATAGCTCAAGATGGAAGACCAGGGACCGCCATTTACATCCTGGAGAATGAACTTGATACCATCTCCAGCATATGTAATACCTGTAGGCATGGTGACAACTCCCTGAACCGTAACGATCATTGTATCGGTCCATTCCTCATTGTAATAGCTGGTATCGGCAAAGAATACACTACTATCGATGGGGGAGTAACGAGGCAGGAGATCAGAATATCTAACCTGCTGGATGGCTTGAATTCGCGTTAAGCCATCGGCAGTCTGGATATCCCGAGCTAGACGAGGTTGAATCCTGTAGTTGGCCTGGGAGTAGTCCAGAACACCTACAATTGAAGATAGTGCTTCTCCTAGAACAGGGGTATAAAAGTAGTCAGCTGCATCATCGATAATAAATTCATTGGTACCATCTGAGACACGCCAATAACCCAATCCCATATCAGGGTTTAATACAGTAACATCATTGATCTCAACCAGGCAACCTTCATACATTTCCATTGTTGCATCAAGAGTTATGAGTAGCGGATTCATGGTATTGCCATGACTAAGAACTTCAATCGAATCGATATCAGCAATCTCAGTCATACCACTAGACTCAGCCACGGTACCGGTGAGACGAATTTCATCACCTTCAGCCAGGCGACGACCGGGATCATAGACTTTAATTCCGGATTGCGCGGCAAAATCATCTTGTATGAAATAGTAGCTGAGGTTGTCTTCATCATGAAAGGCAAACGGTTCTGCAGTAACTATTCCTTCAACAATAACTAAGGTGCCAGTAGGTACGGTACCATCCTGGATTGAGGCAATAGAATTGATAGTTTCACCATAAACGACATAGCTTGATGGCTCTGATGTACTTGTCCCACCAAGATCATCTGCAGCGCTAACTGTATAACTAACCAGAGCATCACCTGCCTGAGCAGGAATAACACCGGTATATTCATTATTTTCACCTGCAGTCATTTCTACTACCATTTCAATACCATCATCTACGACATAGCCCAAAGAGGCAGAAGCAACTGCTGAATTGTCAATAATAGTTGCAGTTACAATAACATCATCAGCGGGTGTTGGACTGGCAGGCGTGTGCATGATTGCAGAAATCGCCGGTGCAGGATCACCAATTTGCACAAAATCAGTGTAGAGCCGTGGCAGGATTTGATACCCTTCATCATAGGGCTCAGAGCTGTCAAATTGGCCGATCACACCTTGAACGTTGAAGTATCCTAACAACGGGTCATTTTCATCAATTTCAGTTTCCTTGTCAATACGCATGGTGAGGGTCTCACCGGAAGGATCGGTGATGGTTAAATTTGCGTTGGAACCTGCACTGGGCCACGTTCCACTGATAATGGTGACACTATCAATACGTCCCAGTTCTGAATCGTAGGCCTCACCATCAGCAAGAATTTCAGCAATGGTTAGCACTTGAAATTCTGGCAAAGAATTTCCTGAACTTTCGATAATAACATCCTGAGGAGTTTCAGGAACAATCTCAGATTTTCCGTTATAAAAATCTATTTCACCAGTGATGGTCACTGCATCACCAATCAATAAACCAGCATCAAAATCCCAGGAGAAAGCAACAATGCCACCTGTAGGATCTTGAATAGCATACTCAGAACCGCCCTCTTCAGCAAAGTTAACGCTGGTGACGATGCCCTGTATGGTGACAATCTCTTCTTCAGCTGTAGCTCTGGCTTCAGCTATAGTGATAGGAGTGACCGCCGCTAATTCTGTTATCCATGTGCTGATCAGGGCAATCTGCTCAGTAGTAAGACTTCCACCCTGAGGCATCACGCCTCCATTAACACCAGTATTGGCGACTTTATTGTAGAGGACAGAGGTGCTTGGATCTCCACTCACAACACGAAGAGCTGGAGCATAATTTGTTGAGGCAATATCAACAAGATTGTCAAAACTGGAACCTGCTGCCAGACTCAATCCAGCACTATTTCCATGGCAACCCGTACAATTCGTATTAAATATTGGTTGGATTTGTGTGTCAAAATCAACTGCCTGAGCACTCGCTACGATCAACAAAAGAGCAGATAATTGTAGGATTCGTTTCATGTCATTCTCCTTTATGGTCAAACTATCTCCTAACGATAGCTTGATCATATTTATTATTTTATCACCAAAAGTTTACCTGTTTGGACTTTATTATTACTTAAATCTTCAACCGTGTAGACATACATGCCTGTAGCTACAGCCTCGTCATATTTAGTAATGAGATCCCAGGGATGTTCCCCGCCTGATAGAACTGTTTTTCCACCCGGCAGACGAGAAATGTCCCCACCTGAATAGCTTGATCCTTCATGATTGATGGATTCAACCAAATCACCACTCAGAGTATATATGCGTATTATTGAGCTTGAAGGCAGATTACGAAACCACACGAGTCGATCTCGCTGTCCTGAACCATCCCATTTTGCATGTACACGGTATGGATTGGGATAGACCGAAACAGGAGCTTGCTTAGAATCTGTGGATGGGGGTGTTCCTGGAATTACATCAATACGATTCTCATTTCTGGAACTTTCCAGGCTTTCCAGACCAGTAGCTTCATCCCCACTATCATAGGCTGTGATGGAATAGGTGGTTTTTCCAGGCCATCCGTTCTGTACCCCGGCGTTAATCCATTTATAATGATAATCGAGCCCATTAATTTCAATCGGCTCGGGAAGACCTAGTTCATTTTTAATTTCTACCAGATCAAACCCAGTATCGTAGCCAAATTCGTCACCGATGAGATCAAATTCAGCTAACAATGAATATTGTGTCTCATTTCCCTCGGTTTTGGAGCTGCCATAGATTCTATACCCGGCAAAATCATGTTTGCGAGACACTGGATCGATGGCGGCTTCAGGAAAATTATTCCAGTAAAGGGCGACGCGTTGATCATCAGCCACCACGGTAAGATCGGGTGATGGGGGAGGCTCAGGAACGATATATCGATCCAGGATACCATCACCATCAAAATCCTCGCCAGCATCAAGAATGGAATTACCATTCACATCTTCACCATTAAAAGCCTTCTGAGCCCAGTCGGCATTTTTTATCAAATCTGCTCTTCGATCGAGATCATCGTGACTTCCCTGATGCGACCAAAGCGCCCCAAATACCGCAAACACAACGTTGACAGACTCCCCGACTGGAAGCAGGAAGCCATCATCATCTGGAAGCGTACCAAAAGGTCCTGCAGAAACCAACATCATCCAGGAATCTGGTAAATCAAGCCATGGTTTACTATCGCGATAAGTTTCTCTGAACTCATCATCAAAAAATATTGAGCTGGAAAGTTTTGTGTAGCGGACCGTATCATCGGCTGGCATATCGAACTCTGGAATTAATCGATTATTATCTTTCCATTGCCACTGATCGTAATAGGTGAACCAATCACCCTCATTATCATTAAATGATGTGGATCTAATATTGGGCCCATGTAAATTCATTATCGCGAAATAGGCACGTGACCAGCCATCATCACCATCATAATCAAATTGGTAGCCGAAATTACGAGGATAACCATTGGTATTATAGGAGCGTTCGAAACTATTGATATTGTCCCACCAGCCTCCCCACCCTGGGCTATAGGCACCATCATCATGATTCATATTATTAACAGAAGCGTCAGCCCAGAGCCCTGAGTGGAGGTTTTTTATATCCCAGCCTCCATTGGATTCGAAAACTTTATCGCTTCGATTGGTAATCGTATAATCCAGGAAAACAATTGATTCCAGAAAAGAGTAGCTCCAGGCATAGCTTTCCAGGTGAACTTCTATCCCCAGTGGTAAATGCTCGTCAGGATAGTCGACGTAAAGCGTATCTCCAGTAACAGTGTCACGTATCACAGGAAATTGAAAATCGCTAAAATCAGCCACCAGATCCTGTTGGCTCACTGCATCCAATGAGAAATAGCTGGCCAGGGGAGAAGTGCCTGCAGATGATATGCTTGAATGTGTCCTAATGGTATCACCTGCTGAGGGTGAAGCGATAAATTCAAAACCGGATTCTCCAAAGTCCAAGGCGCCGTCTATAATAGCAGTTGAGACGCGTGCATGTCCTGCTTCACCGTTAACAATGGGAATCCCACCAACCCACAATCCACCATAACTCATGAGTTCAATCATCTCTCGTTCAGTACCATATTGCTTATAGCGACATGAAGCTTGGTTAGGGTTATTCCAGCCTTCACCGATGATCCCAAAATTGGTTACAGTGAGACCCAGTTCACCAACTATGGTGGTATTATCATAATCATCAACTGCAGCTTTATTTAATTGGGCAAAAACTGGATGAAGTGGTCCATAAAGGAAGAATATGAGGACTGCAAATACGTGGAGACGCATTTAGCCAAGATAATTATCTGCCAGGCATGTGGAAGGAAAATTCAGCCAAATAGGGGCAAATCGAGGCACAATTTCATTACCTCAGGAATGTCTTGAAAAATGATCTAAATAAGGACCAGCCGTGGTAGGCAGTCACCTACTTTAAGCGCAGGTTTACCATCTCATTCTGCTTTTTCCAGAAACGTCTGTACGGGAAGCGAGGTTTTTGCTCGACACTTTCAGTTTCCAACATGGCGATGAGGGCATCCGTGGTTTCACGCTCCAGGCTAAAAGCCTCTGCTGTGAGGGCAGCCCGCTTGCCTGCTCCTACTTTTTCAGCCTCCTGCAACCACCGATTTTCCAATACTTCAAATTCCCGCCGTACCAGCGTATTGCGATGCTCAAAGTCGAGTAAAATCTGACGATGGAGTTCTTCATGATGCCACCAGAAAATGTCATCGTCAAATTTCTCCAGATGTTCCCCGGCAAAGGATGTTGGGAGGGGATCATCACCAAACCAAACAGGCTTGAAAATGGAGGTACAGGGGCTGGAGGTTGCTGTTGCCCAATAAGTCTCTCTATCCTGAGTTAAATGAGCCACAAAAGAAGCAGTGGATTGGGAAGCCTGTCTGGCAGGGCTGGCGCCGGCATGTGCGCAGACATGGTTCATGAGAAAATGATTGTCTGGACGGTAAGAATCGTCACCGTGATCGCGGAGATGGGCAAATGCGTCGGTCAGGGAATAATTTTTTGTCCTCAACATCTCGTGTGATCGGGATTGTCGGGTTGCACAGGCAGAAAATTTGGTATAGAAGGTATCCGAGTAACAGTTGGCAAAATGGAAATCAGCCTTCTTCTTGATCCAGCCCTTTTCAAGAGCAGTATAGATCAAGTCTTCATGCATGAGATCAAAATCATTCCCGATGGTCAGGCCATTACTGATGGCGTAGTAGTCTTCCACCCTTTTGGCTACCCACAAATGCCCAGCTGTTTCCAGTACCCATGCTTCATTTGGATCCGCAATAAGAAAGCTGTTGTGATAGTAGAAGGATTTATTCTGGTAACCACAGTTACCACCCTGAACATATTTTTCCAGTAATTCAGTGATTGTCTCCAGAGCACCCCTGGCGGAGCTACGACGCTCAAGAGCTAGACGCAAAAGGTCCATGCCTGTGAGGCCACCCTCTTTCTGGACTGGCATCCTGGTGAAAACAGCCTCATTTCCAATGACAACGCCTCTGTCATTCGCTCCAATCTCGGCACCCCACATCCAGAAGGGTCGACTGATGAGTACGGCATGAGTTTCCTCTACTTGAGGGATACTCATATGGGTGCAGGGAACCACATCACTGGGATCATGGCGACATTCTGGATGATACTCCAGGAGTTGAACCTCGGCTGCTTCACGGTCACTGTTTTTCCCAAAGAGCATACTTCCATCTCTGGTTACGGAAGGCAGAGCTACAAAGGTATCACACATAACTTATGCTTTCTCCTAGCGTTTGATTTTGCCAGGCAGGACAAATTCATAGCGTTGTCCAAGGAATTTATTTTTGATTAAGCGATCAAATCTTCTCAGGCCAAGGAAGAGTTTCCAGATGAATTTATCCTCCCTGTAGTAGGCTTCAATCTCCTGCTTATCCAGGGCATCCATCTTATCAGTTGTGCTGGTGTTAATGGTCTTAATCCAGCTATTAACCAGATCGGGACACTGTTCCTTATAAAGGTTTGCTATTAAGTCAGTATAGACTAGCCGACGATCATAATAGCGGGTCATGACATCATCCAGAAACTGCCAACGAATGAGCCAGCGCAAGAAAGAAGGCGCACTTTGCAGAAGGAGCTCAGGATCAAGTGTCTCCACCCCATTTTCTAACATGAGGGGTGTACTTGTGTCAATGTAGGCCATTTCTCCTGATTCGAGTAAAACCCAATTGGACAATTGACCATCTATGGCTAATCGAATTTCGGGATCATTTTCTGAGTTATAATTCCAAACCTTTTCAATTTCCTCAACAATCCTTTGAATCATAATTTTCAGAAATTCAGCATCCTGGGTATGGATTAATTTGTGACAAAAACGGGAGGGAGGGAGTTGCTTCTGTAGAATATAGAGTACTGCGATATCCCCATGCCCTTTTACAATTTTGGTAGAGTCTTCAGGTACAAATAATCCAGCTGTTCTCAGCCGTTCACAGTATTTTTTATAAGCCGCTGCATATTTCTCAGCTGCTGAGGTATTGGCGAAAAGCGGCATGCGCTTGGCAGCAATTTTTGAATCATTGTTGATTTGCAGAACGCAGGAGATTTCACCATAGCCCAGGATTTCACAGGGGATTATTGAAGATATGGGGTCTCTGGGATTGAGCCCTTTTTCAAATTGCTGGAGTGTAGCCAGGTCGAGCATTCAGGAATCATTCCCAGAAAAGCGCTTGAGAATGCCACCACTCTTCTCTTTCGCGATAAGAGCTGTTCGTAGCTTTCGGGCAGCGTTCATGGCTCTGTCAAGTCTCTCCATAACCAGATCAATCTCTGCATCAGTGATGGTGAGGGGCGGTAGGAATTGACTCACAGAGGTATCGTTGTTGGCATAAATCATTAAGAGATCCTGATCATATGCCGCCTTCGTCAAGGCAGGACCACCATATTCATCTCGTAGCTCCAGACCAATCATAAGACCGGTTTGGCGAATACCAGTAAAGAATTTTGGATATTTATTCTGAATTCTCTCCAGACCTTCTCGGACTTTACGTCCTGCTTCCTGAATTCGTTCCAGAAAAATCGGCTCACATGATATCTGAAGCACCTTTTTAGCAACCCGGCACCCCAGTTCTGAACCCCCGTAAGTTGAAATATGGATAAAGGGTTCCCGCTTAAAGATGCTATCCAGAGGTTCTCGAATAACCGTGGCAGCGATAGGATAAATCCCACCGGAGAGACCTTTACCCAGTATCACCATATCGGGTGTAATCCCGGCATGTTCGAAAGCCCACAATTTACCCGTGCGTCCCAATCCAGATTGAACTTCATCCATGATGAGCAATGACCCATTACTATCACATAATTCTCGGACTTTTTTGAGATAACCCTCAACAGGCATGACCATTCCCAGTGTGGAGGGGACTGTTTCCAGAATGACTGCCGCCACATCGGTATCAAGGGCTTGTGCCAGTGCATCTGCATCATTAAAGGGGACTTGAATCTTATTTGAGGTGTTGATACCAAAGGGTTCGCTATACTGTGCATCACCAACAGTAAGAGCCAGACCAGTATGTCCATGAAACCCACCAGTAGCCGATATAACTTTGGAGCGGCCAGTGTGTCCAGAGGCTAGTTTTAAAGCTAGATCAACGGCTTCACCACCACTCACACCGAAAATGCAAATGTTTAAATCGCCGGGCATGGTTTTGGTGATTTGCTGAGCAAGAGCTGTGCGCTCCTGACTCATAAAATGGTGATTCCCGATATCCAACTCATCAAGAGCGGATTTCAGGGTATCAATAATTTCCTGATTGCGATGTCCCAGGTTGAAAACACCACCATTCGAATGACAATTGAAGAGACGTTTATTCCCATCCATATCATGAATCCAGGCACCATCCCTGCGACCCATGACAAAGTCCATTCCATATTTTTTGAAAAAGGCCGCTTTACCAGCAGAGACATGGGTTTCAAAACTTTTTATGACGCTTTGTTTATCGATGAATCGATTCCTAATTAAGTGTTATGGTCGAAGTGCTCTCAAAGGGTTTATAAAATTTTTATTAAGCGCGCTCTTCTTAGTTCAGTTTGATACATAAGCCTGTTAGTAATTCCAGAATAAAGAGATGAAGTGGCGTGCACCCAGAGTATGGTTCATTTGATATATAGAATAACCCAAGCTGAAATTTGACCAATCCGTTGTGAATCCAGCCGAGGGGTGTATACGCAGGTCAGGATCAGCGGGTTCAATCTGAATGCCACCCATGAACTGGAATTTATCCAGAAGCGAATAGGTCAGTCCTGCTGCAGCCGGTAAGGAGCCATTGTTGACCTCGGTCATCAGGGAGAATTGACCAAAGTCTGCATCGACTTCCAGCCACATTTCAGATGGTAGTTTTGTACTCTCCGCATCCAGTTCACCACTTATTCCAAAATGTCTCATTCCGCCGCTGACAAAGAGGTGATCGCTAACAGGATAGGCTACAGCAAGATTGAGTGAAAGACTGGTGGCGCTGGCATTCAATGAGCGTTCATAGACCAGTTCACCTCCAAATCCCAGAATAACTGGTCCCAATTCTCGGGCATAAGCCCCACCTGTGTTGAATAGATTGTATTGGAAGGTGCTGAGCGGATCTTCAGTCGGGATATCATTCCGATATTCCAGTTCACCGCTATTCAAGGCCTGGAAACTCAAATGAGCATTATTCAGTGCAATACCCATATAAGCACCCTGGATATCAGCGACCCAATTCCAGACGCTCAGGGTGACAGTGGATTCTGGGTGGGTGAGAATACGGGTTGGTTTGACAGTGGGATTGAGGGTCAAGCCAAGAGATGCGTCACGGGCATCAGTGGGCGTTGAAAGTATATCAAAACCAGTCTGGCTCCAGCCCATCCCGACTACTGCCAAAATAAGAAAAAGTTTATTTATCATTAGAAATTTACTCCCCATCCAATATAATTTCTGTATCCTTCACCTGGAGTACCGATTTTAAACCCATAATCAATGTGCATGGGGGGGCCCTGTTTCCAGGATAACTCATATCTGGCACTGAGACCGGGATAAATGCTTTCATCTTCATAACTCATACCAACATTTACCTGGAGTGCCTGTATTGCATGCCACATCACAGCAACACGGTAAATGTTTTCATCGATAAAATAGTAATCATGCTCCAATGCTAGAGAAAAAGCTCCCATCTCTTGCAACCAGCCCCAGGAAAGACTCATGGGAAACTCATCCTGATAGCTGCTGCCCCGCTCAAAGAGGTCCTGAGTTTTCCATTTATAACTGCTGTTCCAGTCTTTGATGGCCAGGGCGAATGAACTTCCTGAAATGGGTTTAAAGACAATCCCCAGACCGGCTCCAAAGCCACTTCCTTTTAGATCCAGCCAATCATTATCCGATTTGAATTGTTTTGTTAAAATCTTCAGGGAAAGTCCAAAAGCCAACTTGTCAGAGAAACGGTTTGAGAATGAAACGAGATAGGTCATCTCCGTATCGCTAATGTCCCCGGCTGCATAGCCACGGGAGTCTCGAGCCTCAATATTTTTAGTTCCGGCGGCCAATACACCGACGGACAGACTGGCCGTGGGAGGTAAAGGTACTCCGGCATTCACAGTATAAATGAACCGATCTAACGAGAGCTGGACCAGCCCTGCGTTAAAACTGCTCTGACCAAAGAATGCCTGAGAGGCTGGATTTTGAGAGTAGCTGTTGGTACTGGTCTTGTGAAAGAGGGTAATGCCTCCTGTCCCAGAGGAAAGCGGGTCAGATGTAAATCGATTCGAGGTACCTGTATATCCGCCTAGACCTGAGGCAAATGCGGTTGTACTTATGCTCAAGAGCAGAATAGTCATTAGCATTATACTCAAATTTGCGAGGGTTAACCGAACCCTGAGTTCCCCTTGTAAGCCGGAGCTGGTCCTTGAGCTTGTCGAAAGGCGCGAAGGCGGCGCGAAGGAAAAAGTTGATGTGAACATTTCGATACTTCGGCTTCGCTCAGTACAGGCTTGCTCAATGTTCGAAATCGGAAGCGTTCGTAAATTTTTCAATTTATCACCATCACTTTCGCCCAGTGAATATCAGAATTTATTTCAATTCGAATAAAATAGGTCCCGTTGGATACGAGGTACCCACCTTCATTCCGCCCATTCCAGATGCGTTCCTGAGGTCCCGATAGTGTGGATGGGACATTGTCCAGGACTTTCCTGACACGATGCATGGCAAAATCAAAAACATGAATAGAAATATCATCCCCGGCTTCAGCTCTATAGCGGATAATCAGGTTGCCCTGGCCATTTAATACCTTGTCATAGCGCGGTGTGAATGGATTTGGATAAGCGTAAAAATCATCAGAGGATTCTGCTGTACGGGCTTTGTGAATATTCCAGGATAATCCTTCATTGAAGCTCACTGCCAGACCGTCACCAGTACCCACCCAGACTGCACCATCCTGATTCACCAAAACGGAATAAACCGCATCGGAGTAAATAATTTCAGAATAGTCATCATGATGAAAATTGGATAACAACACAAAGTGAAGACCATCTCTGGATTTCCATAAACCCTGGCCGGTTGCAGCATACACATTTAAATCGTTAGAACCAATATTCCAGACTCGATAATCCAGGAGAGGAGCCCGCCAATAGTTGGTCTCATCGTCATAAAAACTTAAACCAGTCGCATCACCTGCACCTGTTGTAATGGTTGATGCCCAAATCCGATCTGAGCCATTCGGGAGGGTCTGTCGATTGAGGGCTATCACCCAATTACCAGAGATGTTTGAATTTTTGAATGTGAAGTGATCCCAACTAACACCGCCATCTATAGAGCGATTGACACCACCTGATGTACCTACCCAGACTGTATCATTCCAGGCTTTTACTGCAAAGGCAATATGGTTGAAATGTGTGAGACCATCCAAAGCATAGTACTCCGGGTCATCCAGTATTTCAGTTTCCATGGCCTGTATAATACTGGAGTCCAACCTGGCTTGATCAGTCCAGGGTAGCATGACACGTTGCCAGGTATTTCCCAAATCATACGAAACTCTTAAACCACCACCAAAAGAGGTGGCCCAGAGACGGGTTCCATCATAAGCCAGATCATAGGTGATGTTTTGCACCTCAGTCACCACATCAATAGCCAAAATAGAAACGCCAAAGAGATCCATCTCGGAGTATTTCGCATAACTTGTATCATTGCCTTCAACGATCATCTGCAGACTATCCATGGGTTGTCCCAGATATGTCCAGCTTGCCCCGGCATCCATAGAGCGACTGATACCACCACCAGCGCTGAGATCGCCAATGGCCGTAGTTGTGTCAAAACCCATGGCGACCCATATCGTATCTCCCCAGACTGCCAGAGCAGATACACCCCCCTGACCCAGATTTGAAAAGTCAGAACTGAATCCAACAAAGGATTCTCCGTTGTCATAGGTAGCGCTGAGCCCGTGACCTGACCCCAGCCAGAGGGTATCGCCTTGTCCCGCCAGATCTGAGATACTACTCCCAATTAGGCCGCCATAGACGGTGTCGGCTGAAACAAGTGAAAAAGATGAAGGTCTCAGGAGTTGGGCATGTAGAGACAAAGAGGTTATGATGCCAAGGAGCGTGATCAGGAATTTCATTTAAATACCCCACTCACGCCATCATCTCTGCTATGACCTTTGGATAAACTCCCAGCAGGTAAAACAACGATTGAATCAAGTACAGGGATTGCTTCGATTCCCAACCAGGATCTGGAATTGAAGGTCCAATGATACACCCCACTCAAATTGTTGGGGGCCAGGGCTAGAAGGAGACTATAGACACCATCATTGGCCAGACTATCGCCACTGGTAAAATCGATACCTTGAAAAGAATAAAAGATCACACTGCCACCATCATCATAAAGGGGAATAGGTTGACCGCCATTGGCATAAGTGCCATCAGGTTTGAGAGACATCATGCTTACATCCCTGATTTCATCCAGGCCCTGGGGGTGGCTAACCTCAAGGGTGAGCGTGTCCAGAACCAGATCATTTGCCAGGAGTGTCAGTGTATCCAGATGACTTGCAGCACCAAAAACGGGGGGAGCAGGTCTTTCCGGCTGCAATGTCACAATTTCATAGAGTGAATTTGACGCATCGTCTTGTACTGTGACTTCAAGCGTCCATAGACTGTCTACATAGGTGGACATGGAGCCAGGTAAGGTCCAGCTTCCATCGTAGCGACCATCTCTAATAAGGATATCATCACCTTGACCGAGATCATTCAGTAACCCAGATGAAAAAGGTGATCCACTGATGCCCAGATTGTATGCGACCTCAGCTATTTCAAGCGGGCTGACTACTTCAACTGAGAAGAAAAACTGCTGGGAATGATAGTCGAATTCAAAGCGGCTGATTCCCATGGAAAAGGTGGTCTCACCAGAATTTCCAAGATAGGGTTCTTTATCCAGGGTCGTGGGAAATTGATCGCACTGAATCAAACTGGCAATGAGTATCACGATGATTATTATTTTACTACGCATAAATAAGCGATCCATTCATTCTTTGTATAGGTTCTCAATACTTCCCATGGAGATAACGCAAGGAGTTCTCTGGTTTCCGGGTCTTCCACCTGGAGGGGACCAGAGACAATCACTTTGCCACCTCTACGAACTGAAGCGAAAAAGCCCGGGAGTATGGGAAAGAGTCGAGCTCTTATAATATTTGCCACCATGATGTCATAAGGAGGGTTCAAGACTGGGGCTTCACTTATCTGTAGGTTAAATCCAGATTGGATCCCGTTTAATTCCAGGTTGTCCCTGATATTTTCTTCAGTAAAAGGGTCATTCTCCAGCCCATCTACTTCCGCTGCACCCTTGAGTAAGGCAGTAATACCAAGTATGCCACTCCCAGTACCTACATCCAGAACCCGTTCACCCCCTTGAACCAGATCATCCAGAATCTCCAGACACAATTGAGTTGTTTCATGGGTACCTGTCCCGAAAGCCATGGCAGGACGAATCCTGGTCTTGATGGCCTGGGGGAACTGGTCAGGGACTTCCCATTCAGGAAGAATAATGAGTTGCTCAGTAATTGATGTAGGCTTAAAAAATGCCTGCCAGTTTTTATTCCAGTTTTCGCGATCGACAACATCTTGAGACATACTGGCTGCCTGATCTAGATCGATGATAAAGGTTTTCAACTTCTCCAGAACAAGCTGAGTTTCATTATCCAGGGGATAACTCACTTGAAAGACATCATCCTTCTCAACAACAGCGAGACCACCCAATGCCATGGCAAAATCAATGGCGATTTCACGGTACTGATCTGCAATACAAATATCAGCAGATACCCATTGTGAGGTGGTATCTATCAAATCAAACCTTCTCGTTTCTGAAGCCAACTCAGGAAGAGGGGATCATATATATGATAACCTTCATCCCTGTTCATCAGCCAGCCCTCACGGACCAATTTTGTCACAGTATTATGCGCCGTACTGGTCGCTGATAATCCAAATCTGGCAATAAATCCAAGTTCAGTGGGGCGGGAGAAGCCACTGGCCAATCCCAGCAGGAGACGCTTTTCATTTAAACCAAAATTATCCCATAGTGCCGTAAAGAGAATATTGCGCTCTTTTAGTAGTTTTGCAATGGAGCGTTGAAGAAGTCTTGCCGTCGTCCCTTCAAGCCATATCTGGGATACTGTATAAGCCAGCCTTTGCGTAAAGAGAGGTTGACCACCAGTGTATTTGTAGACTGCTTCAGGTAAATCAAAATCACTAAGACCCATTCGACGAAAGCGTTGTGTTAAATAGCGGGTACAGGCTTTTTGCTCCAAATTCTCTAGCTCGTAAATTTCCTGATTCTTAAAAAATGCTTTGTTGTCATTCCCAAAGACTTGCCGGAGAATATCCGTGCGGTGACTGACAAAAATATGGGTAATTCCCCGTCTTCCATTGAGGCTGAGTCGTAGCTCTTCCACAATATTTTCTTTGAATTTGGTAAGATGTTGAAATTCATCCCAGACCAGGATAAACTTCGTGTTACTTCCTTTAACCAGCTCATACCAGATGTCGAAGATGCTTTTGAGATTGGCATTGTTCACATCTGTCGCCAAAGACTTGAATCGCTTATCCGTCTCAACCATTGGGAAGCTGGTTGCCAGGGCTTTTAAAAGCAATTCGAACAGTTCCTCTCTACTGACAATAAATCGTAAATCAAGATGGATATATGGTGTGGTGTTTTTATCCATGACAAATTTTAACAGACTTGTTTTTCCCGTTCCGCGTTGGCCTGTTAGGAGCAGATGGCTTTGTTTTTCAATGCTGGCTAGAATGAATGCTTGATCTTCAGGTCGCTGAACATAATGATTCCCTTTTACAGGTTCGCCCCAGTTAAAAGGGTTTGCGTAAATTTTACTCATAAGCAGAGTCCTCCGGGAGTATGCCGTTGGAGACAAATCCCGTTTTACGTTTAGTTATCATTGTTGATATAACCAGCTTAGCAGTGTATTCCCCACTGCCTCAAGACTTTCCGCACTGCATTTATCCGGAGAATCGTCGTGGGTATGCCAGTAAGCATTATTGGGTCCGGGATATTCAAAATCGATGATGTCAATGGCCTGGATACCCTTTTCAATAAAGGGGACATGAT
>JABIFX010000056.1 GCA_018650445.1 Fidelibacterota bacterium | reverse complement strand
TTTTCCAACTGGTGCATCAGAGCTTGATAATAGAATATTGAAGGGGGGTGCACCCCCTTGCCTGGGTGAGTACCCTCCTACCCATCCAATTTTGTGAACTGAATAAGATAACGCTATGGTCGCTAAGTGTTGACCCCCTGCGTAGTAAGCAGGAGTTCAAATCGTAAGAGTCTTACTGTATAGGGGTTTATTAGGGGTGATGTGATTTTTTAGCCTGCAGAATGTAGCCTGCCCACTAATCGTTCATTGTTATATGCTATTATTTAATATGCACTTACGTAACTTTGCATAATTGAAAAAAGGCCAGTCAATCACTAGCCCTGCAGTTCTAAATTGAAGATTTAACCGGTTATTTAAGGATCAAAGCTTTCCGCGCCATCCTGTACTCGGGAGTATGCAGAACAATAAAATACAATCCTGATGCAACGTTCTGCCCTTGATCGTTGTGACCATTCCAATGTGTCACATGATATCCAGCCTGATTCTCACCGGAATAGATGTCTCTCACAAAGCGACCCCGAATATCATAGATAGAAATGGAAAGATCACTATCCTTTGGGAGACCATACTCGATGGTCGTACTGGCGTTAAACGGATTCGGATAATTCTGCGATAAACTGAAGCTTGTAGGTATAGGTAAGAGTTCTACCAGGCTTCTCTTCTGAATGACGTTAGCGTCCATATCAGAGCCCTGAATCGCTATTTCAATGGAATATCTCTGCTTTGTATCAGGAATTAGTTTCAAATTCAGATCATCATCATTGGAATCTGTGAGATGACTACTGGTAATCAGAATGAAGCCGCTGTCAGGATTTACATCTACCATAGACAAGCCACTTGATGAGACTTTCGCTAAACCATCATCCGCTACCATGATTTGTACAACACTTGGATCGTACTTTATAATGGTCTGAGAGGCAACATAATTACTAAGGGGTACGGAAACCTCCAGATCATTTCCACTTTGCTCCGATATGAATTCTTCAAATGGATATGACTCAGTTAAAGGTGCTGCGAGAGAGATCCCGGCAGCCCAATTCCACATGGATGCAAAGGTTGCCAGATCATAGATGTCAAAGCTTGAATCAGGTTGAATACTGACGTATGGGATTACACCCTGATGTGGCGCAAGCTCATAGCTAGAGACACTGTTGTTCCAGGCAATGACAAAGTCGTCGAAGTCATCGAAATTAATTACACCATTCTGATCATAATCTCCAGCGGCGTTAACCATTGTGTAAGAGGTATCATTGTCAATGCTATTACCATCATAAGCACCGTCACCATTCCCATCTAGGCCATAACCATATCTATTAGTCCAAGCTGATGAGTTTAGAACGAGCTGGAGTGTATCCAAGGATACGAAGCCGTCTGGTGTGGAGATTGTTGCATCATATCCACTCAATTCCCCTTCAATCTCATAGCTACCGAAAACTGACCCAATGACTTGGGCACCCGTAGAAATATCAAGCGAATCCATTAATTGACTAAACTGCAAGTGCAGATGGCCGTTTGGTTTAATTTCAGCAAGGCTGGCTATTAGCCTTGGATATTCAATGAATATGCTGAATACATCTGAATATGCTGTTGCCGTTAATCCAACCTCATCAGTAACTACTGCCCTGACTTGACAATCACCAGGTACATCTGGTATCAACCATGAATATGTAGGACGACCTTGAACTGGGTATAGATCATCTACAATAGGAATCCATGTTGCACCTTCATCAGTAGAATAGTTAAGATCTAGTCCAGTGACTTCCACATTGTCTGTGGCTATCACGCTTATATCCATCACTGTTCCAATCCCCCATTCCGTTGTATCGGGGATCGAGAAAAATGATATAGTCGGACTCGTGTTGTCAGTTATTGAGAAATACTCGGAATAGTCTTCAGCAAGGTTTCCGGCGACATCCATGACATCCATCTTAATCCTGGCGCTATCTGATACACTATTGTCAAGGCCGAAGGCGAAAGTGGTATCCTCACCTGAAATCTGAACCACATTTTGAAAAGGCTCACTTGGTTTGTTGGAATACCAAAGTTCGAACCATTCTATGCCAACATTATCAGATGCCTCCCATTCAACGAATAGCGTATCCCCTTCCTTCACTGAGGTTAGCTCAGTTGGATTTAGAATTGATATAATTGGATCAGTGCCATCGTCGATAGCGAAGGACCCTATCAGAGTGTCTGCTGATACATTCCCAGCTAAATCACTGACCCATATGGCAAAATTGCAGCTATTGGAAATGACATCAGGGGCGATCCATTCCAGCTCTCCCAGATTTGCATCCACACTATCGTAGAGACTGAATGATGCTCCACCATTGGACGTGAAGAAGAGTTTAGCCCAGTCTAGAGCTACGTCATCTGATGCGGACCAGGTAACTGTCAGTGTATCTCCATTTTCTACCACCTCCGTAATATCGGGAATATTCAGCTGGACATCGGGGGGGATTAGGTCTTGAAAAATAATACTCATCGTTACAGGAACTTCAATAGTGCCACTTGAGGGATCATTACTGGTGATCGTAATTATATCTGAATAATCACCCAATTCCAACCCGTCTGCCGTTACTGTAACTGTCACCTCAGCGTCTCCGCCAGGTTGAATAGTGAGAATGGTTGGCGCGGTTGTGAGCCACCTATCATGTGTGTCCCTTAGAGATTCTGAATTAGGATCCGCTCCATTCTGAATACCATAATTTCCATTATGTGTATCATCAGATCGCTTCTCTGAATTCTCAACTCGATACACAACCGAATCCTTAACGCAGCGGATAGAGAGGCCTGCAAAATCATTGTATGTAGTTCGATTAATATTTGTAACGCTGGCATTCAATGCTCGGATCCATGCGTTATTAGGTTGGTCCTCAGTCGCGGACCAGAAGTACGAGTTATTACCGAGATTGGTGAAGAGACTTACATGGGAACCTCCAGGCAGAGCAGTAAAACCAGATGTCCCGAACTCAGAATTGTTTACCAACGCTCCATTTGCCCACAAATCGGTATCTCCTGCAAGTTTGCTGCCTTCATTCGTGCCACGCCAGTAAGGAGCATCCGCCTCTAATTGACTCATACCAAGTGCCATTTCCAATTCTTTCCATTCAGCATCTGTTGGTAAATGCCAGCCTTCAGGAGCTATATCACGTACATCAACCGCTGCATACCGATTGTACAAATTACCATACGTTTCGCTCTCGTTGGAGATATTGTTATCGTGTACACAGTATGCTTCAGTCGTCAGTGTTTCCCATACTCCAGCATCGATTATATTTGTTATTGCAGTACCATCACGGAAATGGGTCACCTTCAGGTTCTCAGCCATCCAGATTTGGTCTCCAATCTGCACCGTTGGATAAATATTACCGTCTATATCAGTGACACTATAAGAGTTTATGGTTATAGTTGCCTCCAGCGCTGTCGCACCAGTATTAGAGATTGTTAATGTCTGCGATTGTTCAAAGCCCTCAGCCGTGTTTACAGTAAAATTCAGCGAATCAGGTGAGATGGAGATTTGGGGAGAATGCGCTATTTGATCAAAGTAGTATGCTCCCATATCAGCTCTGGTATCATCTGGGTCTAGTGGTGATGTTGGATCGCCTGTGTCGATACATGGAGATCCACTTTCGAGATGGAAATTGCCGACTTCTGCGTCAACAAATAGTGGGTCCTCGTCAAAATTTCCGATTCCCTCCCATCCATTTTGAATGTCTGAGTAGTTAATCGAAAGTGAGCCAAGCTCTTCATAAACTTGGTCAGGACTATTGCCCCAAATTATGCAGTTGCTGACAGTTAAAATTGTATTGACATGTGATGATATTAAACCACCACCGATCACAGCAGTATTTCCTACAATAGTAACATTGTTTAGAAAGGTCTCAGTATTTTCAGTTCCATGGAAGTAAACACCGCCAAAAGAGTTGGCAGAGTTCCCTTCAACAAGGACTCTGTTAAATGTCGGGTTGGCTTCTGTGCAATAGAATCCACCTCCAAGACTGGTCGCAATATTGCCCCGAATTATAACATCTGTAATTTTAATATCAGAATTAATTTCACAGAAAATACCACCACCCAAGGTTGCATCATTGTTATCAACTATGCTATTTTCAATTCGTGCTTTAGAGTTCACATCAAAGAATAGTCCACCACCGAAGGAGGTAGCTGTATTTCCTGATATACTACAATTGACTACTCGAGGGGATGCATTGTAGCAGTTAACACCTCCCCCATTTAATGCTCCCCCATTTCTAATAGTGAAACCTAGTAGAACTGCAGTGCTATCTTCACCTGATCCGAATGTGACCACACTACCATCTTGGTCGCCATCAATAATCGTCTGGCTAATATATGAGTCATCTTCAGAGATCAACCTAAGCGATCCTAAGACAATGTTTTTCCCGTTGTAGTTAATAGTTTCAACATAAGTGCCTGGTTGGACAAGAACCGTATCATGATTTTGTGTAGCATCAATCCCAACCTGGATGGAGGCAAATGGAGAATCTTCAGATCCGTCACCTATTTCATCTGATCCTTCTGTTGAAATATGCCAAACTGGACCCTCATATGCAGGCGTCTGGTGATAATAATAAGCGCCAATATCCATACGAGTACCATCAGGATCTTGGTCATCTGGATCAATTTCCCAAAGATTGCCATCACCGTCTAGGTCTGGATCACCAGCATCAATGCAACTAGATGAACTTAATAGATTATAGTTCCCGGTGTCTGGAAACGCAAATTCTGGATCAGAGTTGTCGATTGTACCTAACTCTCCCGTATTTGTACCACCAACATCAGAAGGCATGAAACAATATTCTGCCGCGTATTGATGGTCGATCTCTACACCACCCCCCTCGCTATGCCATATGATACAGTTCCGATAGTTGGAATGATTTGCGTAATCCAGTATTTCAGCAGTGTTTGAAGCGGTATTGTTTGTAATCGTCAGATTTTGAAAATAGGGATCATTATTGTACCCTCTTAGAACAATACCTCCTCCATTATTAGTCGCTTGATTATCTGAGATGGTAGTATATACTATCCTCACACTATCGTTGTTATGCAGATAAAAACCACCACCTTCTAATCCAGCAACATTACCTCTCACCTCGGATGAGTCTATATTCAGAATAGTTCCTTCATGACAGGCAATACCACCGCCATCATCTTCAGTAGTGTTATTATTGATGATGGAATTATTAATCGTAAGCTGCCCGCCAGAAGCCCAAATCCCTCCCCCTTTAGTTGTTGCGGAATTGCCTGAGATGAAGCAATCTTCAATAATTGGATTTGACGTGGATGTTATTGACACACCTCCACCACCGCCATTTGCGATATTATTGGTCACACTAGTATTTACAATATATGGGGCCGATTCCAGGATGTAAATACCACCCCCGTTTGCAGCTGAATTGTCAGAAATATAAACATCTGACAGAGTGGGACTTGAATCGTCGAGGTATATTCCACCACCATATTGAAAGGCTTGATTGTTACCAATTGTCACATTAATTAGTGATCCATTTGATTGATGACATTTGACTCCACCGCCATAACCATTTCCACCAACACCATCTGTATTCGCTGTATTGTCTATAACGGAACAATTTTCAACACGCACGTTCGTGCAATTATTCAAATACAATCCACCACCATCGGTAAGAGCACTATTTGTGGTGATCTCCAAGTTGAGTAATCTTGAGCTCGAGTTTTCGAGATATACTCCTCCACCATAATGCGCTGTATTTTCAAGTATTCTCAAGTCCGATAATGTGGGAGATGTGTTCTCACAGTAGATACCACCCCCTTTGAGATCGGGATTCGCAGTGCTGCTATTTATCCCGTTGAATAAAGTAAATCCATTCAAAACTGCCGTTGAATCTTCACCTGTTACGAAAGTAGCAACTCTTGCAACCTGATTCCCATCAATAATGGTTGAGGATATATATGATGTATCACCCGTGGTCAGAGTTAACGAGCCCACAGCAATGTTCATTCCATTGAAGTTGATATTCTCAAAATATGTCCCGGGCTGAACTAATACTGTGTCACCATTTGCTGAGGCATCAATTCCAAATTGAATTGAAGCAAAGGGTAGGTCATATGACCCATTACCAGATTCATTTGACCCATCACTCGCGACATGCCAAACAGGTCCTAGGTAAATTGGAGTAGAATGATGATAATAATATGCACCCATATCCTTACGTGTTCCATCGGGGTCTTGGTCGTCAATATCTGTTTCCCAAGAGCTGCCATCATTATCCGTATCGGGGTCTCCAGAATCGATGCATGGACTATGGTTAGTGAGGCTATAATCACCGCTAACCATATCCAAGAACAGCGGATCATCATTTATATTTCCAACCCCCGCAAAACCACCTTCTATGTCACTGAAAGTAACTGAGCCCCCATTGGCAATATTGTAGCTATTAGGGATATTATTCCAGATAATAGTGTTTACTAGTGTGGGTTCACAGTCTAGATCGTATCTATATATCCCTCCCCCAGCATTGGCAGTGTTATTTACAATCGTTACATTTGTTAGTGTCGGGTCTGAATTGGATTCTATTAAGTAAATTCCTCCTCCGCCGTCACCTGTTCCGGTACCTGTTACAGCATTATCGGAAATAAGAACGTTCAATAGCTCTGGGTGGGCATCCCAACAGTAAATGCCTCCACCTCGTCTAATTGCGGCGTTCCCCCCTATCCGACTTTCGGATAGAGTAAAATCATTCACACCTCGAATGTAAATTCCGGCGCCATATTCATTACATTCATTGCTGGTAATGCTAATATTTGAAGCTAGAAACGATGAGTTAATGTCTCTACCTATGTATAGCCCACCGCCAAACTCATTAGCCTGATTCTCACTTACAGAAACATTTTCCATCGTGATAGAGGAGTTAGTTGTAAAATAAATTCCACCACCATCAAAATTATCGGATCTATTTCTTTCAATTTTACTTCTGCTCAGGGTAATTGTTGAGCTGTTGATGTACATGCCACCACCGAAGCCGTTAGTCGAAACATTGTCAGTGATTTCAACACTATCTAACACTGCTAGACAACCAATCAGATTTAACCCAGCTCCGTTTCCAGCCGTATTATTTTGGTCTATAACAATATCATAGAAGTACAATTCAGAGTCTGTACCTTCAATACCTCTTCCGTTTCTGGTAAGTGTTATATGCGAAAGTGACGCCTCTGATCCGTTGAATAAAATGCCATTGTTGCTGTGATCCTGTATTTTCAAATAGCTTAGATTAGGGTTCCCCTGACAGGTTATACCAGTTGTGCTATTCTGAATTGTAAATCCGGAAAGGAGGGCTGCACTATCAACCCCATCATCGAAGGTTATTCCACCATTTATTTTCGTGATATTCACATAATTTGTATCACCGGTAAGGAGCAGTTGTGACCCAAGAACAATACTCATATTTGCGATATATAAGTTCTCCGCATAGACTCCTGGGAAAACTATGACAGTGTCTCCATTCCAGGCAGCCTCAATACCTCTACCAATTGTTGAGAACGGATCAATAAGACCGCCGAAGGTGGTATCCGATCCAGTCGATGAGACAAAATATGTATTCCCTGCTTCACGAACTGAGAGTGGGCTCTCGAAGGCACCCATATCAGGTGCTGAACCTGCGGGGTCTGGACGAATGTTGCCTTCCAAATCCACTGCTGTTATTGCTGTAGAATCCCCAGCCCCGATACATGGGCTACTGTTAGAAAGATGGTAGTCCTGGTTGTACATATCTACGAATAATGGGTCGGTATTGAGATTCCCTTCACCCGGTAGGCCATTATCCTCAATATTGGAATATGTAGCAACAATACTTGGACTTATGCTTGGAGAATTATGCCAGATAATGGAGTTTGTAAATACTGTTCCGCTCCCTCCATAAATTGCTCCTCTATTTGGAGCCCAATTGTTAGCAATAGTGACGTTAATGTATGGTCCCAAGCCGGGATTATAAATACCGCTCCCCCCATCATAGTTTCCAGTATTTGTGACTGTATTGTCAGTTATAAGTACATTCGTCAGCGTTGGATTTGCACCATCGCAGTATAATCCTCCCCCGCGATTAGCGACGGTGTTTCCCTGTATCTTGCAGTTCACAAAGGAATAAGGTCCAACATCCCCAATCAGAGATACTCCTCCACCATATCCTGACATTTCATGCAGTGTTATATTTTCATTAAAGTCAGTACGAGTTGCATAGATTTCACCACTATGAATATTAATTCCACCACCATTCTCGGAAGCTTGGTTTCCAATAACCTCAACGTCAATCAAAGTAACCCCGGAGTTATTTTGACACTGAATTCCACCACCTACTCCAGCAACATTATTCTCGATTAAAGAGCTGCTGACAATTGGGTGCGAACTATGATCACTGTAGATTCCACCACCAAAGGTGCTTGCGGTATTTCCGAATATTTTGAGGTTGGTTAATATAGGAATTGCGCCATCACAATAAATACCACCACCGGCGAGAGCGGATCCATTAGTAATCGTAAAACCGTTCAGAATGGAGGTTGTATCCTCGCTGGAACTAAACGTGATAACACTTCCCGACTCATTACCATCTATAATTGTTTGGCCGATATAAGAGGTGTCTTCAGAAATCAATGTTAGGGATCCGACAGTAACGTTTTTTCCTTGAAAATTGATATTTTCTAAGTAGGTGCCAGGTTGTACAAGAACAGTATCTCCATTTCGAGCAGCTTCAATACCAAATTGGATAGTTGCAAAAGGAGAATCTTCCGAGCCATCACCTGATTCATTAGAACCTGAAGTTGCTACATTGTGTAGTGAAAGATAATCGATCGGAGTGGGATTTAAATTTGACCACTGCCCCCCTGATAATGCTCCGTCAGTAGCAAACTCACTTTCGCTTTCATCCGAAATAGATATTCCACTTCCTTCATCAAGGCTCCAATGACCAACCAAACCCATATCCACGGAATCTGATGGTGTTGAAGAGATCAGATTTCGTAATTCAGAAGGCTGCAACGCCCTATTCCAGAGTTGAACCTTATCTATTAAACCTGGAAAAGTATAGTTAAATTCCTGATTGGCTAAGTGACTACCAATGACTAGCGCTGCATCTCCCCCTGTAGAGGTGGGATAAAAACCTGTAAAGGATTGAGATCCTTCTTCAAGACCATTTACATACAATCGTAAAGTATTTCCATCAAAGACAAGGGCCAAATGGTACCATTCACCAATGATTGGAGTGGTGATTCCACTTGCTACTGTATAAAGTGGTGGTCCGCTGTATCCAATAGCTTGAAACTTTGGATTTTCAGAAAGTTCAATGCCAATTCCACCCCAATGAGAACCAGAATAGGTGGATGTGATCTGTTGAGTGATAGCGCTAGCGTACGCAATTTCACCTGTTTCACCTGAGCTTTCTGCTCTCGGTGTAAGATCCTCAATTCTTATCCACGCAGCCAGTGTTCTGTGTTGACCTATATTTGAAGGACCATACTCTCGAGGTACAATTACATAGTCATCAATTCCATCAAATGCGAGTGAATTATTGCCTGGATCCTGATCTTCTTGTGAAAAGCTGAATGCGCCTATATCTAATCGTGTGCCATCCTCGTCTTGATCATCCAAATCTACTGCCCAATAATATCCATCTTCATCCAAATCAGGATTTCCGGTATCAATACAGGGAGATGATTCTGTAAGTAAATAGTTATGATCAGGTCCTGAGACAAATTGAGGATCATAGTCAATAATCCCTTCACCGATTAGGGCACCGCCATCTTCGACACAGGAATAATCTACATCAAGCGTTCCTAAACCGTATAGGGATTGCCCATGATTACTCCATAGAATACTGTTTTGAATCTCTAAATAACCATATGGGTGATATATGCCTCCCACATTTTCGCCGCCAGCAACGATATTATCCACCAATGTTGAATTAATAAAGCTTAAGGATCCAGATGACTGATAGATACCAGAACCGTTATCGGTAGAATAGTTACTATCAATTAGACATTTGATTATCTGGAGATTGGCGACACTTGAGTTTAGTCTCAAACCACCACCTTTATCCGAAAGATTATTTGTGATTCTTACTTCATCCAGGACGCCTGTAGAAACACCTTCAAAATACAATCCACCACCGGTAGTAATAGCTTCATTGGACTCGAAAATACTTTCTGTTATTGAAATTTCTATATCACCAGCATAAATGCCCCCACCTTCATCCTCTGCTAAATTCTCCCGAATTATTGATTTGGAAATAATAAGATCTGATTCACGGGCATAAATACCGCCTCCAATATAGGCTGTATTATTTCTAATTATGAGATGAGATAACCTTGGGCTTGCATCTCGGCAGTAAATGCCCCCACCCCTTAAAATGATTATTTCAGTCCCACTTCCATTGGTAATGGTGAATCCTGTCAATACAGTAGTAGTATCTTCGGATGTAGCAAATGTAACCACGCTTCCAGATTGGCCCCCGTCAATAATTGTTTGAGATATATAAGAGGTGTCTCCAGTCGTCATTGTCATTGATCCAACAACAATACTTTTCCCGTTGTAGTTAATATTCTCTATGTAAGTACCTGGTTGAACAAGAAGTGTATCACCACTCTGTGAAGCATCAATTCCAAATTGGATGGAGGCAAATGGAAACTCAAATGAACCATCACCTGTTTCATCAGACCCATCTACGGAAACGTTCCACACTGGACCAGAATACTCTGTGATCGCATCCTTAATACAACGAATAGCAAAGCCATCTTTCCCATTGCCGACGCTGTAACGCCAGACATCTGAACGGTTGTAATACAGTGTACGGTACCACTTCTCGTCACTAATGGTCGCGGTAGCAGTCCAAAAGGAAACATTACCCCCTAAACCGTCGTACTCACCATTGGCACTGCTACGAGCACCACCTGGGAGCGCATTAAACCCGCTCGATCCAAACTCTGCATCATCCTCTAATTCCCCGCTGTCCCACAATCCGGAATTTCCCGCTAATTTACTTCCCTCATTGGTACCCCTGTAACCAGTAGCATCCGCTTCACTCTGGCTCATTCCTATGGTCATCTCCAGCTCTTTCCACTCATCATCAGTAGGTACATGCCAGCCTTCTGGGGCTATGTTTCTGTCATCTGCAGCTGCAAGCCAATTATAAAGAGCGCCATATGTTTCAGCTTCGTTTGAAGAGTTGTTGCTGTAAGAGCAGTAAGCACCTGAAATTGTCGTTGTCCAGACTCCAGGATCAGTCACATGGGAGATAGTGCTACCATCACGATTATGCGTCACCTTCAGATTTTCTGCCATCCAAACTTGGTCACCAATTTGAACTGTCTCATAGACATTACCATCAATGTCTGTTACTGTTTCAGTTGGCTCTGCAGGTTCTCTAATTGTAAGGAACTGATTAACCTGAACGTTAGTTGTGTCCCAAACGATGCCTCCAGGCCAATTAATTCTAATAGAATCGATAATTGATGCCTGACCCAATCCAAATGCCGCCCGAAGACTATTTTGGCTATAGGCACTCTGTGAGCCAGAACTGATATCTCGCCTCTGCCAAAAGCTACCACTATTATTGGTATTTGCTTTCACCCAAATTTTTGCCCCAATCCCCGACACACTGCTCGATGTCCCTACTAACTGTATATTTAGCCAAGTATTGGAATTTCCACGATTGATAAACAGAGTATTATTTTCTGATGAAGAGTTTGAGACATATAAATCCATATCTCCATCATTATCATAATCACTCCATACAGATCCTTGTGAATGGGTTATATCATCTCCTATAATGGTGTAGTCAATGTTATTGAAAGACCCATCACCATTATTTACATACAACCAGTCGCTGGACTCATGATTAGCCACAAATAAGTCAATATCTCCATCATTATCATAATCAGCTGGGCTACAGCTATGTGACCATGCATTATCTGTAACAATCGATCCACTTACAACTTTAGTGAAAGATTCATCGCCGTTATTGAGATATAAACAATTAGGCTGAGTGTTGTTATTTACAAATAAATCTAGATCACCATCGTTGTCACAATCGAACCATGCACCACCATATGATGAACTAATATCAGTAACAATAGGGATGCTAGATTGGGATACGAAATCGCCATTCCCCTCATTTTTGTACAACAGGTTGGTGGCTCCCCCAGTAACAAGAAGATCAATTAACCCATCATCATTGTAATCCGCCCAAAGACCGCAAATGGAGGTCATTCCTCCACCAGAAGAGATAATCGGGTTGTCCGCTATGGCAGTAAAGCTACCGTCGCCATTATTATTAAATAACGAGTTACTCCCAACATTAGCTACAAATAGATCCAGAAAACCATCAACATCATAGTCAGCCCATGAGGCGCCATAAGAAGTAATACCATCAGTAACAAGTTCACCTGAAGTTATTTTTGTGAATGACCCATCACCATCATTGGTATACAGATAATTATCAACACTACCCTCGTTAGTAACATAGAGGTCGATGTGATTATCATTATCATAATCACCCCAGGCCATCCCTCTTGAAATAGCATTATCTGTAATTATAGCCCCCGAGATGATCTCTGAAAAGCCACCGGAACCATCATTCTGGTACAAATTATTCGGACCCCCATTTGCTACAAACAGATCCAAATCTCCATCATTATCATAATCAATAAAAGATGATCCACTAGCCGATATACCATCGGTTACGATTGGATCCCCTGTCAGCCTTGTAAACTGATCCCACCCACTAAGATGGTAGAGGGAATCTATCTCGGAGGTAGAAAGGGCATTGTCATATATGTGTATATCGTCAATTTTCCCATCAAAAAAGCGTAAGTTCCCCCTTAATGACCCGACGATCCAATCTGCGCTATCCGAAACAATATTTAATCCAGATTGTACTATTGTATCTTGTAATTCGTTATCTATATAAAGTTTGGCGATAGAGTCATTATATGTAACAACAACATGAAACCACGTACTTGTGGGAATATTAGCTGTATATAATATCCAATAGTCATTTGTCCCGTCATCAACAGTGAATCCTATGTATTCTCCATCAGAAATCAAACTGAAATCACGATTCATTCCAAGCATATCCTTTGTCAAAATATGATCAGGTCCTGAAAAACTATGAGCATAGAACCACAATGAAAACGAATATTCACTAGGTTGAAATACCTCTAATCCCAAATTTATATAATCATCTAGCCCATCGAAATTATATGCACTATTTTCGTTACCGAATCGGTCATTCGTTAATGATGCACCATATTCTAATCCATCATTTCCGTTCCCACTTTCATCATCGGTATTTCCATTCAGAGGGTAATATGCAACTAACCCATCAGTGACTTGACCAACCAGCGCGATCGCTACCAGATAGGTAAGTACGAACATAAAACGCCTACTGGACATCGAGGACTCCACGACGAACGGTTGAAGTACTAATCGTTTCAAGGTTTATGTTTAAGTATTGCAGGTCTGCGATTATCAGGGCTGTAACTTCAACATTTCGAGGGGTTGTAGATTTGACACGCAATTTCAACGTTATGATAGATGAGGTACCTGCATATGAAGTGTTTGTACCTTCTACCGAGACAATAGATAGCAGGATTGTCTGACCAGTGATTTCTTGAATCACTAGGGGATTTCCGCCCCATTCGCTTTGAAGATTTCCATCAATCACGCCAAGGAGTTCCAGATTGTTATCAATCTCTATGTGACATTCTACAGCAAATAATTCGGTTACCTCTTCAGCAACGATCTGATAAATCAGAGTGTCTCCAGGATTTGCAGAGTATTTGTATGGATAAACGAGCGCAGATGGACCCGCCACGGCATCAACAGTAAAGCTCAGTGAAGTTGGCGACTCCTGCGAATCCCCGTTAATACTTGTAGCCTTTACTTTAAATAAATGATCCCCTTCATCCAGGTAATCAATCTCCACAGAAGTGTCTACACTCCACTCAGACCATACTGAACCATCGAACTGATAGCTGTATTCAGTAGCAGATTCATTTCCCTGCCATTCGAATGTAACTGTGGTTACATCAACAATTTCATTCTCACTGGGGCCAACTATTATTTCAACGGATGGACTCACATAGTCTGGATTACCAGGATCAAATGGATTGTCGGGGGGTGGTAATTCTTCATGGGAAGAACAACCCAAAACAAGAGCCACAGCAAGCAAAATGATTAATCGAAAAACACTCATGGGAGTTCAACCTTCAACTGAGCCGAGACAGAACGACCATCAGAGATTATTCCAGTAGACCAATTACTCTCTGTGCGCCTGGGCATAAACAACCAGGCATCCGCTACATTCCACATATAAGCACCTACCATCAGCCCCATCGTGATCTGTTGATTCCGATAGTTTGACTCTGATGCATCAAAGGCTGATTGCACTTCACCCCACTTTTGAGTGATCTCATCTTGCGAACCTTC
>JABIFX010000273.1 GCA_018650445.1 Fidelibacterota bacterium | reverse complement strand
AGCACGTACTTATCTCTCTGCATCCAGAGCGGTTATGAGATGATGATTGAAGATTACAATGATAATGACAAGAAGCCATTGGTTGGAGTAGCCAGAAAAAGGAAAGGAACCATTCCGAAGACTTTCACACTACCGATTGACGTTGCAGATACTCTGAGTTGGTTCAGCCATAAGCTAGATGTAAAGAAGTCCCACTTGGTCAGGTGCTGTATATTGGACTTTGAGAGAAGGGAATCAGAGAAGTTATCCCAGCAGATAGAGGAGTTGATGGGGGAGGCCGCTAAGATCAAATAATCAATCCCGATCCGAGGGAGTATAGCGTCAATCGGCAGTAGTGCGCTTCTGTGCGGCGTTATTGTGCCCCCATTACATTGCAAGGGATTCAGTCCGTTAATCGATTACAAGACGCTCTGTGTGGGCTTGAGCGGCGGTATCACTACGCATGAAATCAGAACTACTCCCCCAATTGATTTTTTCATCTTACCCTTCACCCCAACACCAACCTAAGGGGTTCAGAGCGATCATCTGCTGTAGGGCGCTTTGTGCGGGTTTGTGTAGCGGCACCGCATGCTTCATTGTTAGAACTGACCCCGAATACGTGCTGATTTTGTGCTCAATATTTTAGGGATCACTAGATATTGATCGTGATTGAAGTTTTGCCAAGCAGGATGCCTTCGTGTGCATAAAGTCGTAAAACTCATCTTCTCTACACCCAAACATCTCAGGCCGGTAGGAGCCGATGACCTCTATACCAAGTTCTTTGCCTATGGATAGAATAATCGCCTCGGTTTTTTGCATTGCAACCACATTTTTCGAATTATGTGCTTTCCAGACATTGTGGTGGTACGGCGTCATCAGAATAACTGGAGTATACTGTTTTGAAACCAACCATCGAAGCAAATCTAAATACTCTTTTACACCGCGTTCAGAGGATACTATCCCGGCTGTTTTATATTCGGATCCACCTATAGGAATGGGTGAATTCCTGGCTTTTTTAATATAATCGGAGGAGTAAATATGGCTACCATCCGGAAGCATGACTGGATTCGATATTCCAACTTCCTCTTCAACTATTACCTCCTGAATCTCAGGCGGACCATAGAGCAGCCTTCTTTTCAATAAAAGCATTGAGCGTTCCGTGTATTCAATATTCAGTAAATTAACTAGCTTGCTGAGTTTGTTGTCCTCTTTATATTTTGATTTACTGCCAGATTTTGCAATGATCTCAAGGCGTGCTGCTTCGTAGTCAGCTTGGTATTCCATCCACCGGTTATCCTTATTATGACTCATTGTCCATGGATCAATCCCAAGAACAAAGTTTGTTTTGGGTATTGCATATTTGCTTGAAAGGAATGCTAGAGCAAAATGATCTTCAATACTTGCACCGCTCACACCCAAATTTATCAAATGGTCACATGTACCACTGAGTGATTTGTCGTTTCTAAAACTACTAATCTGCATGACGTGACTACTGCCAATAACAATACAGTCAAATTTGTTTGCATAACCCGCTAAAGCCTTAGCCAAGATTCTCCTTTGAAACATTCCTTCTGACAAGAGTAGGCCGGTTTCACTATGAATCAACTCTAATGCAAAACGGTCAGCAGAAAGTGCAGGCACACGATAAATGCCTGCTGGATCGGCAAAATAGTTTAATAATGCTACACCAGAAAGCAAGAGACTTGTGGTGGCGAGAAGGTTTTTCAGGTATTTGTTTTGCTGCATCAGAATTGGAAATAGAGGAATTCACTGACACGCGTCAGGTGGAGAATCGCTAGAGTTAAAACGACAGAAATGAACAAAACCCAAACAAGCGAGGCTCGCCACTCCAGCCAATGATACCGCAATCGCCCAATCTCACCGTGATAGGTCTCAAATGCAGGACGGTAGCGACACATAAACTGTTGGGTGTTGGGAAATAAGGCTGCAATCAGAACCAAGATTGCTATACCAGCAATACCAGATTTTGGATCAGGAAAAACACCATTCAGGAACATGCCATGAAATACAGCACCGTGTGCAATGAGCCATTGCTCAACTGAACCCAATCTCCCAATGAGTTGTTCTGGCAGTGAAAGGCCATTACCACCTGCCATTGCACCCAACACCGCCATTGCCCCATCCAGACTCTCCGCCCGAAACGGCACCCAGGCCACCACCACAACCAACATGGTTAAAGCCCAACCAAAAAGCCTCCTGAGTCGGCTTGGTTCATCCACCGAAAACAGCTTGCGCCATCCATGGTTGACCATCAGATACAACCCGTGCAAACCACCCCACAACACAAAGGTCCAGCCAGCACCGTGCCACAATCCACCCAGTAGCATGGTGATCATCAGGTTGACCATACGTCGAGCCTCTCCCTTGCGACTTCCACCCAACGGGATATAGAGGTAATCCCTCAGAAAACGGGAGAGGGTGATATGCCAGCGCCGCCAGAAGTCGATGATGCTGGTCGCCTTGTAGGGGGAATTGAAGTTAAGCGGCAGCCGCACCCCAAACATCCGTGCCAAGCCAATCGCCATATCGGAGTAACCCGAGAAGTCAAAGTAGAGCTGTAACGAGTAGGCCAGTGCGCCCCCCCACGCCTCAAAGAAGGTCAGCGTCCCGCCCGCCTCGGCAGCGTCAAATACCGGAGTCGCATAAACAGCGATACCATCCGCCAGAACCACCTTTTTGAAGAGTCCCAGAGCAAAAATGGTGATGCCGACTGCCAGATGTCCTGCATTTAGGCGATAGAGGGTATCACGGGCAAGCTGAGGCAGCATCTCCCGATGATGGACAATCGGCCCTGCAATCAATTGTGGGAAGAAGGTTACGAAAAGGGCATAATGGAGAAAGCGGTACTCACGGGTCTCGCCACGCCAGGCATCGACCAGATAGGTGATCTGCTGAAAGGTAAAAAAGGAGATCGCCAGTGGCAAGATAATTGCCTCCAACGTGTGGCTGCTTCCAGCCAATGCGTTCAGGTTATCAACAAAGAAGTTGGCGTACTTGAAATACCCCAGCAGCCCGAGATTGACAGCAATCCCTGAGGCCAGCAGCAGCTTTGCTTGCTTGCTTGCTTGCTTGTGAGAGTATCGCCACCCCAACCGCATAGTTGAAGAGCATCGAACCGACAATCAGTCCCAGATAGGCCGGATTCCACCAACCATAGAAGAAGAGCGAGGCTGCAACCAGCCAAGCGATGGCCACCCGGTGGCGCCCCATCGAGCCAATCCAGTGATACCCGAGGAGGGTAATAGGCAGAAAAAGGAAGATAAAACTGTACGAATTAAATAGCATATTGGCGGCGGAGGGGGAGAGGGAGAATAGGGTTGTATTGGATCGCGGAGGATTCTACTCTCCTGCGTAAGCTGCATAAAATGTTTCAATTGTTACACAGTATTACTACTATGGAGATAAGCATTAAAATAGAAGTCAGTCACAACCTTCCGGTTGCCCTTCACTATAATTTCCTTTGACTCCTCTTCATTATCCATTTCCTGGATTCAAATCTTAATGTATTTTCATTAGTTTTCATGTTTTTCCAGCAATGGTCTCAGTACTAACAGTGCATTACAAGAAATCATTAAATAGCATTCTATACGAACTCCATATATTTATATATTAGGGGGCACCTTGAAAAACCTCATCTTGGATAAATGCGCCTTATATAAATCAGCCCGTCACAGTGATCATTTTGTAACATCACGGGCTTTTCTGGGAATCATTAATATTAATCGTTGCAAAAGTTCGTTCATGTTTTGTCATAACCTATAACGCGTATTCTGTATCAGGCATGCGAAAAAAGCTCTGAACTAACTGAGTATTTTTCTGAATTGTATTCATCACAGACAAAATAACTTTTTCCATCTCTTCCTTACTGCGAATAATCCTCTTACCCACTTCTCTTTTGGCGTAATTCCAAACCTGCTCATCTGGATTTAGCTCAGGTGAATAGGGCGGCAAAAATGCCATCATGATATTCCCGTGCTGCTCTTTCTTGTTCAGAAACTCCTGAACCTTTTTGCTGTGGTGGTATCTGGCGTTATCCGCAATAATGAATATTGGGTGCCCCGCATCTTTACGTAGCTTTTTCAGATACTCAATAAACTTATCTGAATTCATCCGCTCCTCAATGACATCAAAGTACATGTCACCCCTAGCCGATACCTCACTAACCAATTTAAAGTTGAAACGCCCTCCACTATCCTTCACAACAGGAGTTTCCGCTATCTTGCCCCATGTGGTGCCACGATGTGAGTCACTACGGAAGGAGGCTTCATCAATGAAGTAGATACGCGCCTTGTGCTTCTTTGCCTCTGCAACAACAGAGGGGTAAGTTCGCACCAGGTATTCGTTGATCTTGTCTTTATCCTGCTTATAAGATTTGTAAGTTGGGCGCTGAGGGGTTAACCCAAGATGACCCAGCAATCGACTCATGGAAGATTTGCTTATAGTGACTTCTCTCTCCTGCTCTAACAGAGCGCACAGATTGTTGAGTGTCCAAAGACAAAATTCCAGTTTGTAATTGGTAGGGTTTCCCATGGTCACTGCATCATAGATCCACGCCATGTCATCCGCTGTTACTTTTTTTGGGCGGCCGCGCCGACTACCCTCAGTTAAAGCCTCCCAACCGCCATTTCTATATCGCGCTAACCAATTGAATATTGTTCGATTTGTAATATTGTGAACACGTGCTACCAAAGTTGCGGGCTCTTTCCTCAGGATTACCGCTTCCACTACTTCTTTACGTTTTTGGTTACGTGCTTCGGATCTCTTCATTCGTATATTTTACCAGATTCCAAACCTTATATGAATGAACTTTTGCAACGATTAGTAGCACTCATCATACTCTATCCACTGTAGGCTAACACACTATCCTCTCAAACTGTGTTACGAAATATCACAGACGCTATCACTCTGCTCTGTATCCCTGCATCTAAGCTGTCATACAACCACCCAGGGCGCATCACCCCTCCCTACCCCACGACGCGGACAGCTTCAAACAACAATGATCAACTCTGGACAATTTTGCTCAACCACTCCAAGCTCTGAATAGAAATGGAAACAAGCTAACTCTTCATCGCACTTTCCACCGCCCAGACGGTAATTTTCAAGCGATTCTCTATCATTTTTCTGCCAAAACGCATTAATTCAAAAGAATCAAACAGATAGCTTTAAACAGGATTGGTCAACCCTGACAAACCATAGTCAGTTCTGCAAAGAATGTTACTAAACGTGTTACTAAAAATTTTTCGCCGTAGAAAGAGGCGGTTTTGTACGGTATGAGCATAGATACTCATGACCTGATAACCATTCAAGAACAGATGGTTAGATGAGACTTTCAGAAAGCTTTGTTACTAAAAATTTTAGTAACATTT